>CALRZR010000095.1:0-24111 GCA_943372705.1 Opitutus sp. GAS368
TCGCGTGCGCACCACCTTCGAATACGGCAGCAGCACCGTGCGCCGCACCTACGACTGGACTGTGGACCGTTCCGATCCGCGTTTCCCCCGTGTGAAAATTGCCCTGCGCACGACGGGTGAAAACGGCCTGCTGCGTCCGCAGGACATGACGCTCGTCCAATACCGCATCAACTACTCCGACGAGAAAGACACCGATTGGGTCGGCAATCTCGATTACACGTTTGAGCAGAAAGTCGGGGCGCAGCCCGTGAAATGGAAAGTCGGCACCAAGCTCCGCACGAAAGACCGCACCTCGCGCCCAATCCTCTTCGACCGCGCCGTCGTCGGCACGCCGCTCTTGGAATCGGATTTCCCGATTCAGACCACCCGCGGCAACCGCGTCCTCGGCACCGTGCCGACGATGGGCACGTTTGCGAATCTCCAGGCGGTGTCGGCCTACGCCGCCGCCAATCCTGCCCGCTTTGTCGAGACGACCGGCAGCGAGAATCTGCAGACCATCACCAAAGTCTACGACGCCGGTGAGGACGTCACGGCCGGTTACGCGATGGGCTCGACGAAGTTTGGTAAACTCGAGGCCATCGCCGGTCTGCGCTATGAAGGCACCGACGTGAGTTACAAATGGCTCTCCGCCCCCGGCGGCGCGAAGTCCGGCGGCTCCGACTACGGCAGCGTGTTTCCCAGCGCAGTCTTCAACTACCGCCACAGCAAAAATCTCGTCGTCCGTCTCGCCGCGACCAAGACGCTCGCCCGCCCCGACTACGCCGACCTCGTGCCATTCGAGTCCGCGCAGGACCCCGAGAGCGGCACGACCGAGGAGACGCCGCCGTCGCTCATTCCCGTGTTCCGCGGCAACCCGAATCTCCGCGCGCAGCACTCGATGAACTACGATCTTTCCTTCGAGTGGTATCTCGAACCGGCCGGTGTCCTCTCGGTGTCGCTCTTCAAGAAAGACGTTTCGCAGTTCATCTACCGCAGCCAGACGATCGAAACCGTCGGCACGCAGAACTACATCGTCCTCCAACAAAACAACGGCGCGACGCAAGACGTGCAGGGCGTCGAGCTTTCGTGGCAGCAATCGTTCGCGAAACTTCCCGCGCCCTTCGACGGCTTCGGCATCAATGCCAACGCCACTTTCGTCGACGGCAGCTCGAAGTTTAACCTCATCACACCCTCGACGCTGAAGCCCTACCAGAAGACCGAAAACTTCGTCCCGAATCAGGCGAAACGCGTCTACAACGCGCAGCTCTACTGGGAAAAATACGGCTTCTCGGCGCGCGTCGCCGTCAACTTCACGGGCGACTACGTGCGCGACGTCGGCGGCATCGACGCCAACGTCGTCAACGATCCCGCTACCCGCTGGGACGCCGCCGTGAACTACAAACTCACGAAGCACCTCACGCTCTACCTCGAAGGCAAGAACCTCACCAACGAAGTGAAGACGTGGTATAACGGCCGCCCGGCTCGCCCCGAGGAATTCGAGCACGTCGGCCGCAGTTGGCTCAGCGGCGTAAAATGGCGCTTCTGAGCGCGGGCCGGCCTGCGCCGATGCGCCGCGTCTTTCTTCGCTGCGTGGCCGCACTCGCCTTCGCGGTGGGCGCGCCGTGCGGTGCGTTGGCGGCGCCGCTGACGACGACGGATCGCGAGACGGCACGCTACACGCCGATCATCGCGGCTGCCGGCAATGCCGAGAGCGATGCGGTGCGGCTCGCCCACCTGCGCTCGCTCGCCGCGCAGTGCGCGACCGACGGCGTCACTCTCACCGGACTCGATGCGCTGATCGCCTTCGTCGCTCGCTGGGATTCTCCGGCGGAGAAGCTCAATTTTTTCAAGCGTCCGGTCTTCGACAAACTCGACTACGATTTCGCGCTCGGGGCCGATTCGCCGTTGCAGCCGATTGCCGATTTCTACCGCGCCCGGATGATCACCTGGGTCACGCTCGAGTATAGCGAGATCTACCCCTATCCGGAGAAACGCGCCGTGGCCCTCGGGCGCGCGCGGCGCTTGTTCGAGTCGGCCCGGGCGGCGTTTCCGCAGAATCGCGTGATCGCGATGTATCTCGGCGAGCCGTTTCCGCCGGAGCGGACTTTCGCTGCGCCGCCCGCTGCACCAGCGTGGGCCGCGGCGCAACGCGAGGGCCTCGAGCGCCTCACCGATATTCTCGAATGGTGGATCGATCACCGGCAGCGGCCGGCGGGCGACTACGGCGGCGGCTGGGGCGACGATTGCGAGATGTGGCGGCACGCCGTGCCGGTGTTGCTCGGTTTCGAGCACCCGCGGGTCAACGCCGCGCAGACGTTGTTTTCCACGCGCCTCCTCGCTCAGCCGCATCTCGCCGGCGGCTATCACAATGTTCTCACCGATGTGGAGCACACCGCGGAGGACGTCGCCGACGCACTCACGCCGATGATGTTTCTCGCGCCGGAAAAGCCCGCGTGGGCGCAGCGCGTCAACCGCCTCGTTGAACTCGCTGAGACGCGTTGGATGGGCCGCAACGCCCGCGACCAACTCCAATTCAAGAGCACCTTTTTCACTGTGGACCAAGTCGACCTCGCGCCCGCCCGGGCCTGCGACACCGTCTACCACCCGCGGGCCCTGCAACCGGCGCTGCTCGCATGGCAACGCACGGGCGACCCGCGCATCGGCCGACTCGTGACGGATTGGATGCGCACATGGGTCGACGCCGCGGCGCGCACCGAGCGCGGCAAGCCCGCGGGCATTTTGCCGACGGCGATTCACTGGCCTGACGGGGCCGTCGGTGGCGTCGGGGCCGAGTGGTGGCGCCCGGAAAACGACGTGACGCCGCTCTACGATTTTCCGAGCGCGATGGGCCAGCTTCTCAACACGCTCGTCCTCACTGCCCACCAGACCGGCGACGACTCGTTTCATGTTCCCCTGCGCACGATGGCCGCCGCCCGCCTCGATTGGATCAAAGCCGGCCGCCCCGCCGCGCCTGCCGGTTCGCGCCTTTGGTGCGGCGCCCAACTGGCGCAGCTCGGTGGTGCCATCGCAAAGTATCGTTTGCTCACCGGCCGCACCGATCTCGATGCCCTGCTGCGGGCCGAAACCGGCGAGCCCTATGTGCGCTTCCGCCTCGACGGCGATGTGGCCGGGGTGAGTCGGGCGCTCGCAGAGCTTGCGGGCGCGTTGCGCGTGAATTTTCCGGCCTACACGCAGGAAGTGCGCTTCACCGACCGCGTGCTGCGCTTCCCCGTGCTCTACGAACCCGGCTGGATGTTGCCCGAAGGCGCCCCGCAACGCGGGCCGCTCCTGCAGGCGGGCCTCGTGGCGCGGGGGTTGAATAACATTTTGCTGCTCTACCAAACGGCGACCGGCGACCCCGGCGATCCGCTCTATTTTCCGCTCAACGCCGTGCGCTGGTGCACGCCGCCGCGGGAGATCGCCGCGCTGGTCACCGCGGCAGGCGAGGTGAGTTTTTCCGCGCAGCTCTATCACTTCGGCGCGGGCGAACGGGCGTTCGACGTGGAGTTTCTCCGTCTCAAACCTGGCGCCTATCGTTACACCCTCCGTTCCGTCGCTGACGTCGTGGCCGCGAACCGCCCGATGATCGCGACGGGTGAGTTTACCGTGAGTGGAGACACTCGCCGCTGCACGCTCGTCCTGCCGAGCCGAGTCGCTTGCGAATTATTGGTCGCGCCGGCCAGGGCTGATTTTTGAAACGCCCTCGCGTCTGCGATAACTTGTAGTGGCCCTGTGCCAGAAACACGCCTCGTCCCGAAGCATTGAGACGCAGCGGTCGCGCTTTTGGGTTATCGACGGTGAAAAATAGTTTTCGCCCGGAGTATTGGCCGAAAATCCCCTCGACAGGCCGGAAGTCGGGGAGGATGCATTTTCCTCGCACCGCCCCATGCCGCCGTCCGAACAAGCCCGTTGCTCAGCACTGAGCCAGTCGAAGTGGTTTGCCGAGCAAGTGCAGCCCCATGAACCGGCGCTGCGGGCTTACTTGCAGGCGCGTTTTCCGACGCTCGGCGAACACGACGATCTCGTGCAGGAAACGTATACGCGCCTCCTCCGCGCGCAGGCCAACGGTGGCGTGCGCTACCCGAAAGCGTTTCTGTTCACCGCCGCGCGCAACGCCGCCTTCGATCTTTTCCGCCGCCGCGGCGCCAAGCCGACCGAGGCGGTCACGGATTTGGTCGAGCTTACGGTCTTGGAGGATCGACCGGGCGTGGGTGAGCAACTCGACCAAAGCTATGAACTCGAAGTGCTTGCCGATGCCGTGCGGGCGCTGCCCGACCGCTGTCGTCAGGTCATCATGCTCCGCTACCTCGACGGCCTCGCTTACAAAGAGATCGCCGACCAACTCGGCATATCTCCCGAGACCGTCAAAGTTCACATGGCGAAAGGCATGCGGCGCTGCGCCGCGTTCTTCGCCGAGCGCGGCCTGCTCGAAACCGCCCCGCCATCCGCCGCCGGAGAAGCCACCGCATGAACGATCCCCTCGATCACGAAGATCCGATCGAAGAAGTCGCTGCAGACTGGCTCACGCAGCGCGGCGAAGGATTTTCTTCGAAGCAGAAACGTGACTTCGACCGCTGGTGTCGAGCCGATCCGCGGCACGCCGCCGCCGTCGCGCGCCTCGAAGCCGCGTGCGCGCTCCTCGAAAAAATGCCGCTCGTGCGCGCGGAGTTGCAGCCCGTCGTGGAGTTTCCGGTGAAGCCGCGAGCGATTGCGCCGGTGAAGAAGTTTCCCGTCCTGCGTATGGTCTTCGCGGCGGCTGCAGTCGTGGCACTCGCGGCTCTTGGTTGGTGGCGATCGGCGCGACCACAACCGTCGGCGCAGATCTACGCGACCTCGGCCGGAGGTTACGAACGCGTCGTGCTAGCCGATCGCTCGGTCGTCGAACTCAACGCCAATTCGGAGGTGCGCGTGGACCTATTGCCGCAAGCGCGCCGGGTCGCCCTCGTGCGGGGCGAAGCACACTTCACGGTCGCCCACGATACGGCGCGACCCTTCATCGTGTCCGCCCACGGGGTCGCCGTGCGCGCCGTCGGCACGGCCTTTAACGTCCGCCTCGCGCCCACCTCCGTCGAAGTCCTCGTGACCGAGGGAAAAGTGTCCGTGTCCGAGGTGGAGCGCGTGGACCCCGACGCGCTGGCTGCGAGCGCCGATCCCAAACCAACGCGTTGGGGCCAACGCGTTCCACCCCCTGACACTCTGCTCTCGGCGAACGAGCGCACTCTTATCACGTTCGCCGTGCCCAAGTCCTCCCCGCCGGTGCTGCCCGCGCCCGTCGTCGAGCCCGTCGCGCCGGAGGCGATCCGCGAAGCCCTCTCGTGGCAGGAGCGCAAACTCGCTTTCTCCGATACTCCGCTCCGCGACGTCGTCGCCCAGTTCAACCGCCGCAACCGCACGCAACTCCTCCTCGGCGACCCAGCGCTCGCCGAGCGCCCCGTCGGCGGCACCTTCGCCGCCGACAACGTCGAGGGTTTTGTCCGCCTGCTCGAAGGCAGCGGCAGCATCACCGTCGAACGTCGCGTCGACGGGACCGTCGTGTTGCGCGCCGCGCGCTAGCCGCGCGCCCTTTCCACCACCGGCGCAAATTCATGCGAACGCGGATAACCCGTTTCGTCCGACGCTGCGTCTCAGGAGCAATTCCGTTGCTCCTTATGATCAAACCCCTCGTTCCTTCCTCCTCCACGTTCGCTGTCGTGGCGGTTCAAACCGTTGGTGTCGTCACGCCGGTGATGGCTGCCGAGGATACCGGTAAACGTTACGACATCGCTCCTGGCGACGCTGCGATCACGCTCAAGCGATTTGCCGAGGACTCGGGCAAGCAGGTTGTTTTCCTGGTCGATACCGTGCGTGGTATTCGGACCAATCCTCTCAAGGGCGAGTTCACCGTGCGTGAAGCGCTGCGGGTTTTGGTGGCGAACACGGTGCTCATGGTGGTCGAGGATGTTGAGACCGGTGCGTTGATGGTGCGTCGCACGGGCGAGTCGCTGAAGCCGGTTGCGCCGACAGAGCGGGCGTCGTCGGGAACGCACACGTCTATGGCGAAGCGGCGCAATCCCGTCGCCGTGCTCTCGGGCTGGCTCGCCTTGGTGCTCGGGACGGCACCGACGCTGACGGCGGCCGACGGCACACCCGCCGCCCTCGGCGCGATTGAAGGTCGCGTGCTCAATGCCACGAATGGCGAATATGTGGAGAAAGCCCGCGTCACGGTGGAGGGCACGACGCTGGAGGCGTTTACCCAATCCGATGGAACCTACCGTTTGCCCCGCGTGCAGGCGGGGAGCGTGCAATTGCGGACGTTTTACACGGGCCTTTCCCAGCGGACCGATGCGGTGAACGTTTCGGCCGGCCAGACCCTGCAGCACGACATCGTCCTCAGCGGATTTCAGCGCAAGTCGGATACCCGCGACGAGGTCGTGAAACTCGACCAGATGGTGGTTTCCACTTCGAAGCAAATGGACGGTGCCGCCATCGCGATCAACGAGCAGCGGTTTGCGTCCAACATCATCAATGTGGTTTCGGCCGACGAATTCGGCTTCGTGGCTGAAGGCAATGTGGGCGACTTCCTGAAATTTCTCCCAGGCGTAACGATCGATTACGGCGGTGGTGACGCGCGCACGATTTCGCTCAGTGGCGCGCCGTCCAACAACGTCCCCGTGACTATCGGCGGCTTCAATCTCGCGAGCGCCGCGTCTTCCGGCACCTCGCGCACCGTCGAACTCGAACAGGTTTCGATCAATAATTTGGCGCGGGTGGAGATCGTGCACTCCCCGACGCCCGAGTCCCCGGGCTCGGCCCTCGCCGGTTCGGTGAACATGGTGCCGCGCAGCGCCTTTGAGCGCTCCAAGCCGTCGTTCACGACGAGCGTCTTTCTGATGATGAAGGATAACGCGAAGGACTTCGGCAAGACGCCCGGCCCCCGCACCACGCCGACGCGCAAGATTCAGCCGGGGTTCGATTTCACCTACATCGTGCCCGTGAACAAACGGTTTGGCTTCACGCTTTCCGGCGGCAATAGCACCCAATACACGAGCGAAGATTTTATCCAAAATACGTGGCGCGGTCTGGGCGGCACGACCACAGGGCTCACGGCGACTACAAACAACAACCAGTATCCGGACAGCACTCCGGACAAACCTTACCTGACCGATGTGCTGATCCAGGACTCCGCCAAGTTCAGCAAGCGCTCTTCGCTCGGAGCGACCGTCGATTACCGGCTCACACCGCACGACCGGGTTTCGTTCTCGTTTCAATATGCGTATTTCGACGCCGAACTCAGCAATCGTATGCTCACGTTCTTCGTCAACCGCGTCGCGCCAGAGAATCTTTCGACGACGTTTACGCACGGCGAGGCGGGGCGTGGCGTGATGCGCCTGGATAACAATGGCATGCGCCGCAAGTCCGGCACGACCTACATGCCGACCCTCTCCTACCGGCACGACGGCCCGGTGTGGCGGGCCGAGGCGGGGATCGGCCTGTCCCATGCGAGCAATCATTACCGCGACGGCTCCGAGGGAACGTTTGCCAATTCACAGGGCCGCCGCGCGGGCGTCACCATTTCGTTCGACGACAATTTTTATCTGCGGCCCGGTCGCATCACCGTGACCGACGGCGCTACCGGTGCTCCGGTCGACCCCTATAACATCAACAATTTTGTCGTTCTGAACACGAGCAACTCGGAGCGCGAATCCTCCGACCTGCAGCGCAGTGTGTTCGGCAATCTGCGGCGGGACCTCACGTTCGGCCGCGTGCCCGTGGCGCTCAAGGCCGGCTTCGATCTACGCCAGTCGGTCCGCGATATTCGCGGCTCGTCGCCCAGCTGGACCTTTGTCGGTGCCGATGGACGCTCCACGACGACGCCCGGCAATGGCAGCGATGACGGTGCCGGCGTGGCTTTTGACGAGAATTTTTCGCAACGCAACACGCCGTTCGGCTTCGGCAAGGTGCAGTGGGTGAGCGGCGAAAAACTCTGGGCACTCTACAAGGTGCATCCGGAATATTTCAGCCTCGATCAAAACGGTGCCTATCGTTCCGAGATCGGACTCTCGAAGCGGGCCGCCGAAGTCATCTCGTCCGCCTACTTCCGGGCCGACGCGGCGTTTCTCGATCGCCGGCTCAAGTTCGTGGGTGGGTTGCGCGCCGAGCAGACCAATGTCTCCTCGGAGGGACCGCTCAACGATCCGACGCGCAACTTCCAGCGCGATTCCGCGGGCAAGCCGATTTTGGGCGCCAACGGTCGCCCGCTCCCGATCGCCACCGACTCGCTCGGAACGTCGCGGCTGACCTACCTGGACCGCGGCCTGAAGGCGGAGAAGGAGTATCTGCGGCTCTTCCCAAATCTGAACGCGAGCTACAACCTGCGGGAGAATCTGATCGTCCGCGGCTCCGCCTACACGTCGCTCGGTCGTCCGGACTACAACCAATACGCCGGCGGCATCACACTGCCCGATACCGAGAATCCGCCCAGCCCCGGAAACCGGATCACGGTAAACAATGTCGGCATCAAGGCGTGGAGCGCGAACTCCAGCAAAGTGAGGCTCGAATATTATTTTCAGCGCGTGGGTCAGATTTCCGTGGGTGCCTTCCGCCGCGATTTTAAGAATTTCTTCGGGAGCACGACCTTCACGCCGAGCGCTGAATTTCTCGAACTCTACGACCTCGATCCTTCGGTTTACGGCCGTTACGACGTTTCGACCCAATACAACATCACGAGCCGCGTGCGCATGGAGGGCTACGAATTTGACTACAAGCAGGCGCTCACGTTCCTGCCGCCGTTTGCCCGCGGGGTGCAGGTCTTTGCCAACGCGAGCGCGCAGCGGGCGACCGGCCCGGCGGCGGATAATTTTACTGGATACGTTCCGCGGACCTATAATTGGGGCGCCAGCCTCAGCCGTGAAAAATTCAATCTGAAGATGAATTGGAACTATCGCGGCCGCCAGCGCCGTGGATTGGTCACCGGGCGCGGCATTGAGCCTAGCACCTACAACTGGGGCTCGAAGCGCCTCTACATCGACCTGACTGGGGACTACGCGCTGACCAAGCGCATCACGGTCTTCGGGAGCATCCGCAACCTCAACAACGCGACCGAAGACTTCAAGATCGCCGGGCCGAATACCCCGCTCATCGCCCAACTCCGCCAACGACAGGACTACGGCGCATCGTGGGTCTTTGGCGTGCGCGGAAATTTCTGAGCCGTAGTCGTCCAAATCTCCGCGGGCCCGTCGGCTGCTCGGCGCGTCACTTCGTGCTGACGTCGGCCCGCGGATAGTTGTGATCGCCGATGGCAGGTGAAGCCGCCGTTGACGGCGCACTCGTGATATCCGGCCGCTGGAGCGTGCACGGAGTCGACTCCGTTCTGCTCTGCACCAATCTGCTAGGCTTCCGCGCCGCCTCCGGCCGAATCCCCGTCTCCACCCGCAGTTACCCATGTCTCGTTTCTTTTTTCCCAGTTTCATCCTTATCCTGTGAGCTGTCATCGCGGGCAACGCGGTCGCCGCTCACGCCGACGGCCTCCGTCGCGCCCGAGGTCCGGCCGGCGGCTGGCACCAATCGCTCGATCAACCCGCGTCGTGGATCGAGACCTCGTCCATGGGCATGTTTGTCTATGGCCTCGCCCGGGGCGTGAACGAAGGCTGGCTCGACCGCACGTGGGCGGAGCCGGCGCGGAAAGGTTGGGGCGCGTTGAAACAGAAAGTGACCGCCGAAGGAGACATCACGGATGTGTGCCGCTCTACGGACGTGGGTGATGTGAGCTACTATCTCAAACGCCCGCGGTTGCAGGGCGACCTGCACGGCTTCGGCCACTTCCTCCTCTCGGCCGGAGAAATTCTGCGCATGGGGCGTTGAGCGAAGGGAGTTTGCCCGCAGTTGGATCGGGCTTCGCCTTGTCCGCCACTTCGTCTCGCCGTGCGTGCTGCTCGACGACAGGTTTTCGACCACGCGATCTCGCCACATGATTTTTCCGCTTTCACCCCGCCTTTGCGCCGCGGTCCTCACCGGCCTGCTCTTCCTCTCTCCGTGCCTCGTCCACGCCCAGCCGAGCGATGTGCGGACAACCGCAACCGCGGCGGTGCCTGCGAGTCTGAGCCGAGCCGACGCGCTCGCCGACCTCGCGGCCTTCGACCAACGCCTGCGCGAAGAAGCCGCCTACCTCACGTTGCACCAAGCCGAGCCCTTCAAGGCCGTCGAGGCTCTGCGCCAGCGTTTGCCTGCGCAGATCGGTGTCGCTGAGTTCGCCCGCGAGCTGCAAAAAATCCTCGCGCCCATCGGCGACTGCCACAGCGGCGTTTCCCACAGAGCATTGGCCAACGAGCCCGGCCTCTGGTTGCCCTTCCGCCTCGCCAACGCGCAAGGAGGCATCGTCGCCATCAAGCGTGAAAACACCGATTTCGTCGCGCCGGATTTCCCTTACCTTGTCGCTATCGACGGTCGGCCGCTCAAGGACTGGCTTGACGCCGCCTTGGTCTACGCACCGATCGGCAGTGCCTCCCAAAATCTGTCCCAATCCGTCGCCGGCATCCGTCGTCTCGATATCCTCCGCTGCGATCTCGGCCTGCCTGCGCGGCGCGACGTCGACGTGACGTTCGCCAACGTTGCGGGGCAAACCAAACAGGTGTCGTTGCGCGGCCGTGACCGTTTCTCAAGCCTCGCTAAAATCCAAATCGGCACCAGTCGCCGCATCGGCGACGTCGGCTACCTGCGTCTGCCGGAAATGGACGACAAACTGATCCCCGAAGCGAAACGGCGCATGGAAGAATTCCGCGGGACCTCCGGTCTGATCATCGATGTCCGCGGCAACGGTGGCGGTCGCTACGGTCTGATGCGTGCGCTGTTCGGCTACTTCCGTCCCTCTGACGCCGGCCCCTTTGTCTGCAATATCGCCGCCTACCGCCTCGCTCCGCAGTTTCGCGCCGACCATATCGAATACCGACCCACCTACCGCCGTGACTGGTCGGGTTGGAGCGATCCGGACCGTGTCGCGATCGACGCCGCGCTGGCGAAATTCAAACCCAGTTTCGACCTTCCCGCGGGCCAGTTCAGCGAGTGGCACTTTATGTTCCTGAAGCAGGAAGCGTTTCACTTTTACTACGACAAGCCGGTGATCGTGCTCTGCGATGAATCCTGCCTTTCCGCCACCGATGGTTTTCTCGCCGCCTTCGCGGAATTGCCCAACGTCACATTGATGGGCGTTGCGAGCCGCGGTGGCAGCGGCAGCTCCCGCACCGTGGCGCTGCCCCGTTCCAAGATCGATGTCAGGCTCTCGACCATGGCCTCCTTCCGCCCCAGCGGCGCGACCTTTGATGGCCAAGGCGTGGCGGTTGATATCGTGGCGCAGCCTCCACCCGAAGACTACATCACCGGAAAAGATTCCGTGCTCGCGCAAGCCGTGCAGCGCCTCTCGTCGTCCCGGCCAAAGTGAAACCGCTCTCCAACCTTCACCTCACCTCCATGAAACGCCGCACCTTCCTCACTACCCTCGGCGCCGCCTCCGCCTCTAGCGTCATCGTCGCCGCCGAGCCGCCGCCCACGCTGCGCAGCGTTTCGACCGACGTGCTTGTGATTGGTGGTGGCACGGCCGGCACCATCGCCGCGATTCAGGCGGGCCGACTCGGTGCGCGCACGATCCTCGTCGAATCGGGCAGCCAACTCGGCGGCACCACGACCACGGGCGGCGTCGATTTTCCCGGGTTGTTTCACGCGTGGGGGAAACAGGTCATCGCTGGCATCGGCTGGGAGCTTGCCGTCGCGACCGTGAAGTTGAACAGCGGCGACCTCCCCGATTTTTCGAAGCCCACGGGGCGTCAGCACTGGCGGCATCAGGTCCGCCTTTGCGGCAATCTCTACGCCGCGCTCGCGGAGGAAGCGTGCGTGAAAGCCGGCGTGCAACTCCGCTACTACGAGTCGCCGCTCTCCGTCACGGCGACTGCGGACGGCTGGCGCGTGCGCCTCGCGGGCAAGGGCACGAGCGTCGAGGTCGTTACCAAGCAGCTCATCGATTGCACGGGCAACGCCTCGGTCGTGGGCCTCGCGGGACTCGATCGCTTGCGCGAGAAAACCCGCCAGCCCGGCACGCTCATTTACCGCCTCGGTGGCTACGATCTTCCATCGATCGACATGAACGCCCTGCAGGCGAAACTCGTCGCCGCTCGCAAATCCGGTGCGCTGAAGCCCACGGATATCAATGGCAACATCGCCGGCTTCCTCGGCAAGGGTGGCGAAAGTGGCAACCACATCCCCGGCGCCGACTCTTCGACTTCCGAGACGCACAGCGCGACAAACATCCTCGGCCGCCAGTCGCTCCTGCGCGTCATGCGCTTTCTCAAAGAGGAACCCGCCTTCGCGTTGATGACCATCGAGCGCCTGCAAACCGAGACCGGGATTCGCGAGACGTTCCGCATTGTCGGTGAGACGCAGATCACGCACGAGGACTACACGTCCGGCCGCGTGTTTGCGGATGCCGTGGCGCATTCGTTTTACCCGATCGATTTGCACTACGAAGGCGGCGTGACCCCGAAGCATCTCACCGAGGGCGTTGTGCCCACGATTCCGCTCCGCGCTCTGATTCCGAAAGCCAGTAAGAACCTCCTCGTCGCCGGCCGCTGCCTCAGCAGTGACCAACTCGCCAACTCCGCGCTGCGCGTGCAGGCCTCCTGCATGGCGATGGGCCAAGCCGCGGGCGTAACTGCCGCGCTGGCCGCGCGGGAGAACTCAAGCCCGTCGCAAGTGTCGCTTACCAAAATTCGGAGCGAACTCGTCCGGCATGGCGCCATCGTCCCGAAGGTGGTCTGATGGTTTTTCGCAGGCTCCGCGCCGATTCCGCGCAGCTCGCGCCCCACGTCCGCGTCGACGAAAAAGGCTGCGACCACCACGCCGCGCTCCCTTGTGCACCGTTTGTGGATGCCGTCCTCGTCATCTCCTTCAGTAGCGCCTACCGCGAAGCGATCGGCTATTGAAATCTCCTCCATGCCGAGACCGCACTTGTAATTTTTCCGCCGAAGTTTCACACGCTCGGTTGCGTAAAACGCACCATGAGTGCCTCGTCACCTCCTCCCCCGATTTCGCCCGGCGTCGAGCAAAGCCGCTGGTTCACGGAGGAGGTCCATGCGCACGACGCCTCGTTGAAATCCTATTTGCGTGGCGCCTTCCCCTCGGTGGTCGATGTGGATGATGTCGTGCAGGAATCTTACCTGCGCATCTGGCAGGCCCGCGCCGCGCAGCCCATCCAGTTTGCCCGCGCCTTTCTCTTCCGCGTCGCCCGCAACGTCGCGCTCAACCTCGTCGCCCACGACCGCGTTTCGCCGATCGACGCTGTAGCTGATATGTCCGTCCTGCCTGTCTCGGAAGATAGGCCCACTGCCGCCGAAGCCGCCTGCACCCGGGAGGAAATTCTCCTCCTCGCCGACGGCATCGAGACGCTCCCGGCCCGCTGCCGTGAAATTTTTATCCTCCGTCGCCTTCAGGGCGTGCCCCAAAAAGAAATCGCCGCCCGCCTCGGCATTTCCGAACAGACCGTGCAGGTGCAGGTCCAGCGCGGCGTCAAACGCTGCGAAGAATTCCTCCGTCGTCACGGCGTCGAACGAGGCCAACCCGATGCCGAGTAACGCCCCCGATTCCGCTGCCGGCGCACCGGTCACGAGCGCGATCCGCACCGCGGCTTCGGCGTGGTTTGCGCGGCGCGACGCCGGACTTTCCCCTTCCGAAGCGCACGACTTTGAGCGCTGGCTCTCCATCGATCCCCGTCACGCCGTTGCCTTCGCGGAGCTCGACTCCGCGTGGAACACTTTCGGGAAACCCGTCCGCACCGGAGCCGGGGATGATCTCGTCGCAGAGCTTGCCCATCGCGCCGCGCACCGCCGCCGTCGTCGCCTGGGTGCCGTGGCGGCCGGCCTCGCCGTGCTGATCGCCGCGGGAGTTTTTTGGCGCACACCGCCACGTGGCGCCACCGCCGAGAGTTTGCCCGCCACCGCCGTCATGTTGGCCCCGGCCCGGCGCGTTTTGCCCGACGGCTCGATCGTCTTGCTGAAAGACGGCGCGCGCATCACCGAATCGTTCACCGCCGGCGTGCGCCGGATCGGGCTGGTGCAAGGCGAGGCGATGTTCGAAGTCGCGAAAGACCGCACGCGTCCGTTCATCGTCTCCGCCGCCGGCGTCGAGGTCCGTGCCGTGGGCACCGCTTTCGCCGTCGATCTCCGCCGCTCCTCGGTGGAAGTGTTGATCACTGAAGGCACCGTGGCGGTCGACCAAGTCGGCTCACCTTCCTCCGCTCCCGTTCCCACGGCTGCTGCCACTTCTCCGACTGCACCACTGCCGCCCGCAGCGGTGGTGGAGGCCGGACATCGCGTCGTCGTTGCGATCACGCCGAGTGCGCCCGCGCCCACGGTCACGCCCATGGCCGCCGCTGAAATCGGCGAGCGCCTCGCGTGGCGTCACCGTCGCGTGGAATTCTCCGGCACGTCCCTCGCCGAGGCCGTCGCGGTGCTGAACCGCGAAGCCGCCAGCCCCTCGGCCGTCCGCCTCGTCATCGACGAGGCGTCGTTGCGGTCGATGCGCGTCAGCGGCATTTTCCAGACGGACAACACCGAAGCCTTCGTCCTCCTGCTCGAGGCCGGCTTCGGCGTGACGACCGAGCGGGTCGGATCGGAAATCCGCCTGCGCCGCGCTCCGATCGCCGCGGGCCGGCGGTGATTCCCGCCCTGCGCGCGGGATTGGTGTAACTGAAATCCGCGGCTGGCCTGTCAGAGGGATATGAGGGTCGCCCATCGCTGCTTGCTCCCGTTGGTGTTCGCGCTCGCGGGCGTCGGGTTTGCGGCCGTCGTGCCCGCCCGAAGTTTTGACCTGCCGGCCGACGTGATTGAAAAATCCCTGAAGCGCTTCTCCGCGCAGTCAGGTCTTCAGGTGCTCTTTCCCACCGACGCCGTCGCCGGCGTGCGCTCGCGTCCGGTGCAAGGCGAGATGACGTCGCGCCAGGCGCTCGATCAAATGTTGGTCGGCACTGGCTTTGCCGCCGTCCAAGATCCGAAGAGCGGTGCCTTGACGGTGAAAAAACTCCCCGCCGCACCTCCCGCTTCCACTCCATCGCCGCCCCATCAATCTGCGCATGAAAAGTGATCTTCGCTTCCGCTGCTCTCCCCGTGGCCCGTCGTGGCTGCACGTGATGCTCCGCCTCGCAGCCGCGTTCATCGCTGGCGCGGCCTTGGCCGCCCAAGACGACCTCACGCTCGCCCGTGACGGCGTGAGCCGCTTCGTGATCGTCCGCGCGGCCAACGCCCCCGCGTCGGTCCGCACCGCCGCGACCGAGCTTCAGCGCTACATCGAGCTCACCACCGGGGCGAAACTCCCGCTCATCGCTGGCGGCGCCCCGCCCGCCGTCCCGGTCATTGCGCTCGGTGATACGCCCACGGCCCGCGCCGCCGGCCTCGTCGCCCGCGACATCCCGCCCGAGGGTTTTCGCCTCCTCACCCGCGACGGAAATCTCCTCATCGCCGGTTTCGATACCGGCTCCGGCGAGCTCACCACTGAGGGCGGCACGAGCCGCGGCACGCTCAACGGCGTCTACACTTTCATCGAAGATTACCTCGATGTGCGTTGGCTGCTCCCCGGGCCGCTCGGTGAAGATGTGCTCTCGCGCCCCACCGTCGTCGTGCCCGCCGTGGATCGCACGGAGCGTCCCGTCTTCGCCAACCGCCGCGTGCCCAACATGCAAAACGAGCGGACCGCCGTGATCGAATGGTCGGCCCGGCAAAAGCTCGGCTATTCGTTGCGCCTGGAGCACAGCCACAACTGGCACCTCGTCGTTCCGCCCGCACTCTACGCCCAACACCCGGAGTGGTTCGCCGAGATCAACGGCCGGCGTCCGCCCGTCACCGGCGATCGTTACAAACTCGAAACCACCAATCCCGAGCTCGTGCAGTTCTACGCCGACGCCGCGATCGCCGCGTTTCGGCGCAACCCGACGCTCACGGTCTTCTCGCTTTCCTCGACCGACTCCGCCGGCTGGAGCACGAGTGCGGCGAGCCGCGCGCTCTACGACCGCACCCCGCAGGGGGCCGTCTCTGTTACGCCGCTCATCCTGAAATTTTACAACGACGTCGCGGCCATCGTCGGCCGCGAGTTTCCCGACCGAAAGCTCGCCGGCTATATCTACCAGAATTTTCTCTATCCGCCGACCGCCGGGGTGCCGAAACTCGAGCCCAACCTCTTCCTCGTTGTCGCTTCGGATATCAGTTACGGCTACCAGCTCTACCGCGACGGCGTCCGCACCGAATGGGAAAAGATCATCGCCGCATGGTCCGGACAGACCCGCCAGATCGGCTACTACGATTTGTTCAACTGGCTCGATGCCAACAACGGCGTCCTCACGCCGCCCGCGCCCGAGATTCTCAATTTCGCGTTTCCGCGCTTCGTGAAATACGGCCTGCGCGGCCTCTACCTCTACGGCACGCAGGAGTGGAGCCAGGCCGCCGTGAGCAACTACACGCTGGCCCGCCTCTCGTGGAACCCCGCCCTCGATGCCAACGCCGTCACCGACGAATTCTATCGCCGCGCCTACGGTGCCGCGGCCGGTGCGCGGATTCGCGAGATCAGTCTCCTGCTCGATGGCGCGGTCAAAGCGTTCTACCAACGCGAGCTCGCGGCGCATTGGGCGATGACGACCCGTTACCTCACCGACGTGCTCGCCGCGAACTATCCGCGGATCGAGGCCTTGTATTTGGAGGCACGGGCCGCCGCCATATCCGCCACCGCCGCCCAGCGCGCCCGTCTGGAATTCTACGGCGACAATCTCGTCATCATGCAGTGGCAACTGCGGGCGCGGGGTATTCTCCCGGAGACGAAAAATTCGCCGCTCCACCGCTCTGACGCCGAGATCGACCCGATGTTGGGCCGCGTGCATCCGGGCTTCGGGGTCGCGCTCGCTCCGGCCTTCGCCGGGTCATCAAAAAATTTCCCCGCGGTCCGCCCCACGGTAGCCCCACCGATCGAAAACCGCCGCCCCGTCACGCCGTTCGCGCTCAGGGGTCGCAGCGTGATTCTGTTTTCTCCGACCACCACGGAGAACATCAAGGTCGCGGCGACCAAGCTTTCCCCAGCGAACACGCTCGTGCTCTACAGCGTCTTCACTGCCGCCGGCGCGCGCCTCACCGGTGGTGCGCTCCGACCCGGCACGCCTGCGGTATTCGCCGGCACGGCCGGTCAGGTCTACTACGTCGAGATCAACGGAGGCACCGCCGTATACGAACTGACCGTGCAAGGTGCGCCGTATGCACTCGCCGCCAATTCCGAAAAAGCCGGTCTCCACCTGCTGGGTAAGACCACCCCGCTGTATTTTGAAGTCCCTTCCGGGGTCTCGCAGTTCTCGCTCGCGCTCAGCAGTGACTCCCCGGGTGAGACCGCCCTGGGTCACCTCTATGCCCCGGACGGAAGTCTGGTCCGAACCTTCGACACGCAAACGGCGTCGGTCGCGCGGGCCGTTGTTTCGACGACCGAAACGGCGGGTCGCTCCGCCGGATTCTGGCGCTTGGAGATCAGTAAGGCGCCGCAAGGAGTCCTCGATGACGTGTTTGCCTCGCTGGATGCGGCGATCCCCCAGTGGTTTTTGGTCGATCCGGCGGCCCCCCTTTCAATTCAACCGCACAAATCCTCACCCGCGAGCGGAGAAAAACCTCCCCGCCGCCCGCTAGAAACCCGTAACTGATTCCCCCGGTTCAACTGTCTGAATTAGAATCCCACCGCGCGAGCAGATCGCCGTTTGCCGCCGGCCAAATCACTGAACATGCCAGTTAGTCCCAGCCCGAGAGCCTCCAACCTGTCCACGCCGAATCCCATCCTGCTTCTGCACCGATGGACTCCTGCCGGACTTCTCCTCGCTCTCTGGGCTTACGGCCTGCTGCTCACTAATCCTGGTTTTGCCCAAGCGTCGGGCGAGGTCGCGTTCGATCTCCCGGCGGATTTCGTTGAACCGACGCTGAAACGCTTTTCCGCGCAGTCGGGTCTACAGGTGCTCTTTCCGACCGACGCTGTCGCCGGTGTCCTCACACCGCCGGTGCGCGGTGTGATGAGTGCGCGCCAAGCGCTCAACCAATTGCTCGCCGGGTCGGCTTTCGAGTCGGTGCAAGACCCCAAAAGCGGCGCACTCACCGTCCGCCCTAAGTCGGCCCCACCGGCCGTCATTTCCCCAAACCATAAAGACGCCACCTCCCCGACCAACGCCTCAAACCCCGACCCAATGAAAACAACCGCTGCCCGATCCGCCCAGAGTTCTGTAAGGCCCAACAAAATTGCCGCGCTGGTTGGCGCGTGGTTGGGCGTCGCCGCCGCCACCGGCCAAAGCGCCGATTCCAGTCCCGGACGCACGACCAAGGAAGAATCCGATCTGATCACCCTGAGTCCCTTCACGGTAAACAGCCAACAGGACACCGGCTATCAGGCGCTCTCGACGCTTGCCGGCACGCGCCTCAACTCCTCGCTGAAGGACCTCGGCGGAGCGATTTCCATCTACACGAAGGATTTTCTGAACGACATCAACGCGACCAGTTCGAGCGATTTTCTGCTCTATGCGACCGGCATGGAGGCGGCGGGACCGGGCGGAAACTTCACCGCGGGGCAGAGTGACATCAACGCGAGCGCACCCGATCCGGCCAACTATCGCCGCGAGCCTCAGAATCTCGGCTCACGGTCGCGTGGGCTCGCGGGTCCGACGTTCACCCGCGACTTTTTCCGGACCCGCATCGCCAGCGATTCCTACAATTCCGACCGGGCGACGGTGCTGCGCGGCCCGAACGCCGCCCTGTTCGGGGTGGCGAGTCCCGCGGGTGTGGTGGACACCTCCACGCTCCGGCCCGACCTTGGCGCCGACAAAAGCAACGTCACCTTCCGCTACGGCAACAACGACTCGGTGCGCACCTCGGTCGACTTCAACCGGGTGCTGATCAAGAACAAGCTCGCCGTGCGCCTCGCCGGGTTGAAGGCGGACGAGGAATACAACCAGCGGCCGGCCTTCGAAAAGAAAGACCGGATTTTCGGCGCGGTGACCTACAGTCCCTATCAGAACACGACCGTGCGCGCGAATTTCGAGTCCGGGGTGCAGAAGGCGAACCGCCCTTACCCGATGATTCCGGCGCTGAACAGCATCCTGAATAACTGGTATGCCGCGGGGCGTCCGTCGTTCGACTGGAGCTTCTACGACGACCCGGCGCGCAATCCCCGCGCCGCCTCGCAGGTCTCCACCACCGAGTTGGCGAACTTCACCTACCTCCGCCGCATGTCGCTCCAACCCGTGGCGGTCTTCTGGAACAACCCCACCGACCGGCAGAGCGCTTTCGCGATTACGGGCGGTCTTGCCACTACCACGAATGCCACGACCCCCAACGCGATCCTCACGTCGCTGTTTCACCCGCTGCTCAATCGCGACGTGGCCAACGACCTGCCGTTCTTCACCGAGACCATCAACATTCAGGAGGTGCCGGCGGCCTACTGGAACGGTGCCAATTTATATCCCGGCCAGGTGGCCGGCCTCGTCCCCGCGGGACTGAAATTCCAGAGCTTCACCGACTTCAGCGCCTTCGATTGGGCCAATCGGATGATCGACGAATCATCCCGGCAGTCCGACAACTTCCACACGTTCAATGTGACTTTCGAGCAGCGCGCCTGGCGCAATCGTCTCGGCCTTGAGCTCGCCTACGATCAACAGCGCAAAGACACCCGCACTCGCTCCTCGTATTTTGGTGGCGGCACCTCCACGGCGGGCGTCCGCATCGACACCTCGGTGACGATGCCCAACGGCCTGCCCAATCCGAATCTGGGCCGGCCGTTCGTCTCGATGATCAACGGCGGGAGCTACTATCACGTCGGCTCGGATGTGCGCTCCTACCGCGCCAGCGCGTTTCTGAAGTATGACTTCAAGGATCTCGGCCCAAAGTGGGCCCGGTGGCTGGGTAGCCATGTGCTCAATGGCGTCGCCGAGCGATCCGAGTCGGTCGACATGAACTACCAGACCCGCTTCGTCTTCGACGGCGACTATGCCGACCGGCTGAACGCCAACTTCACCGGCCGCCTGCTCACCACCGTCGTCTACATGGGGCCGTCCATCATCGGAAACAACAACCCGCTGAAGCTTGAACCCATCCGCGTGCCGGCACTCGACATCGGTCCCGCCGGTCAGGTGGCGTATTTCGCCCGCCAAGGCGTGGCAACCGACCCCGGCGGCTTCGTCCAGAGCCCTCTCGACATCAATTGGGTCAACGTCAACGGCCGCGTGAGCCGCGAGGTCATCACGTCAGAAGCGGCCACCCTCCAGAGCCATTGGTTGCAGCAGCACGTCGTCACGATGTTCGGGCTGCGGCGTGACACCGATTTTCTCGGCACGCAGCCGACCAACACCGTCTTCAATCCGGCCGCACCGCAGGATTTCGGAAAGATTTTCTGGGGCATCCACGACGTAAATGCGATTTTCCCCCACACTCCGGCGCGCAACGTGAGCGCCCAGAGCAGGAGCGCGAGTGTGGTCGCCTACTGGCCCCGGCGTCTCGTCGCGCTGCCGCGCGGCACCGACCTCAGCGTATTCTACAGCACCTCCGAGAACTTCACGCCGGTCGGCGGCCGCGTGACCTACTGGAATATGTCGATCGAGCCGCCCCACGGCACCACGAAGGAATACGGCCTGAATTTCTCCGCGTGGGACGACAAGCTCACGATCCGCTTCAATCAGTATGAAACGAAGAGCGTCGGGCTGAGCGGCGGAGGATTGCTGAGCAATCCGATGGGCAGCTTCTTCCCTGCCCTCGCCATCCGCTGGATGGTCGAGGCGAACACCAATCCGCATCTCCAAGCGATGCGCAACGCCGACATCGCTCTGATCAATGATACGCTGCGCACCTTGCCGGGGGCTCCGGACTATCTTTCGATTTGGCAGGCATCGGTCAGCGGCACGGTGCCCAACCTGATCGGCACCCGCGCTTCCAGCGTGCCGGGCGGCGGCGATACGACGGACTTCGTTTCCAAGGGCCAGGAACTCGACCTGATCTTCAACCCGAGCCGCAACTGGCGTCTGCTCGTCAACGCCGCGCATCAAGAGACCGTCAAAAGCAACATCGCCCCGTTCGCGCAGCAGGTCTACCACCTGATCATGCCGGTCCTCGAAAAGCTCAAGGATCGCTCCTACACGTCGTATCCGGTCGGCTGGCAACCCGGCACTCCGCTCCCCGCCAACTGGCAGACGCTCGGCCAATATGTCGACGCCACGCTGCGCGTCCCCTACGCCACCGACCGCGCCACCGAGGGCGACCCCAGTGCGGAGCAGCGCAACTGGCGCGCCAATGCCGTCGTGAATTACAAATTCACCATGAGTTCGCCGTTCGGTGAGTGGCTCAAGGGATGGTCGATCGGCGGGGCCGTGCGTTGGCAGAGCAAGATGGTGGTCGGGCTGCCGTCCACCCGCACGGCGGACGGCGGCATCACTTTCGACCGCGGCCACCCCTTCTACGCGCCCGCGGAAACGAATGTCGACGCCTCCCTCGGCTATGAGCGTCGCCTCTGGAACGGCCGCGTCGGCTGGCGGGTGCAGCTCAACGGCTCGAATCTCTACCGGGAGCGCGACCTCATCACCGTCGCGATCCAACCTTGGGGCGAAGTGGCCGCGGCGCGCCCCGCCCCCGAGCGCCGCTGGTATCTCACCAACTCGTTCAGCTTCTAATGGCAATTTTCCCTGCGCCCCGAGCCCGTGCCTCGCCCTTTTTGACATGAACATTCCTTCCTCCGCCCGTCTCGCCCTTCCGCGTCGCTCGTTCCTCAAGCGGATTCTTGCTGCCGGGGCTGCTCCATGGTTTGTGCCCGCGCGCCTGCTGCATGGCGCCACCGCTCCGTCCAACAAACTCACCGTCGGCATCATTGGCACCGGCGCACGCGGACAACTGGTCCTGCGCAGCCTCCTCACGCAGGACGATGCGCAGGTGACCGCGATCTGCGATGTCAACCAACGCAACCTCACCGTCGCCCGCCGCATCCTGAAGGAGAATCGCGGCAACGACGATGTGAAGGTGTTTTCCGACTTCCGCGCGTTGAACGCCGATCCGTCCATCGACGCCGTCGTGATGGCGCTCCCCGTGCACTGGCACAGCATCCCCGCGCTCGACGCGATCAATCGCGGCAAACACATCTATCATGAGAAACCGATGGCGATTTCCTTCGAGGAAGGCCGCCGCGTGCGTGCGGCCGTAAAAAAGAAGGGCGTCGTGTTTCAGTTCGGCACGCAGCAGCGCTCCGATCTGAAATTCCGTTGGGCCTGCGAACTGGCGCTGAACGGCCGGCTCGGCAAAGTCCGCGAGATCGAAGTGTGCGCGCCCGGCGGGAAAGCCGGCCCGGCTTATCCGACGCAACCCGTGCCCGACTACGTCGATTGGGACCGGTGGGTCGGCCCCGCCCGCGCCACGGCGTTCAACGTCGAAAAACTCAAACGCGACAATCACGAGAATATCTCCGCGTTTTCAATCGGGCTGATCGCCTGCTGGGGCATTCACCACCTCGACATCGCCCAGTGGGGCAACGGCGCCGATGCTACCGGCCCGCGGCGCATCTCGGGCACCGGTGTGTTTGCCCCTTCCGGTGATCACGATGCGATCCAGGAGTGGCGCGTGCGTTTCGAGTATGCCGACCGCGCCCCAATGACGTTTGTCCACGAAGGAACCAAGGGCTTCGAGCACGGCATCAAATTCATCGGCGACGCCGCCACCGTGCATGTGAAGCGAGGCACGATCACCTCGCCCAACGAAAATCTCCTGCGCGACCCTCAGAACAAATACGACACGATGCCGATCACTCTGCCGATCAGTATCGATCATACGCGCAACTTCCTCGACGCGATCCGGCAAAAACGCCGTGCCCTCTGCGATGTCGATACCGCCCTCCGCTCCGACACGCTCTGCCAACTCGGCCTCATCGCCGTAAAACGCGGACACCCGGTGGAATGGGATCCGCAGGCCGAGCGCTTCACCAACGACGAGCAAGCCAACGCGCTCCTCCAGCCCGCTCCCTTCCGCGGCGACTGGAAACTTCCCGTGGTGTGATGCGGGCGCGGTGGTTTCCGGCCCAGATATTGGCACACTCTCTCCGGGGCAGGCCGCACGATGTCCGCGTGATCCACCAAGAACTTTCCCGCAGATTTCGTATCCCACAGTGGAAAATCTCCGCAGTCCTGAATCTGTGGACGTCATCGTCCGCGAAACCGACGCGCCGGCGCCAAGATTTCGTAGTCCTTCCTGATTTCGGCGAACGGTTCCCCTCCGCGCAGACTCGGCGTGTCGCGCGGTCCTAAAATCCGCTCGACCTTCGAAGGGCAAAGGGGGATTCGTGGCGCAGCTTCCCGTCACATGCCCCCGCCCGATTCCGAACTTGGCCAGTGGTTTGCCACCCATGTGCAACCCCACGAGCCGATGTTGCGCGCGTGGTTGAAGCGGCGTTTCGAAAATCAGCTCGATATCGACGACCTCGTGCAAGAGGCCTACGTGCGCGTGTTGCGCGCCCGGGAGAGCGGGGCGCTTACTGCGCCGAAAGCGTTTCTTTTCGCCACGGCGCGCAATCTCGCGCTCGACCGGCTGCGGCGCCACGAAGTTTCCCGCACCGATTCTTTGGGGGATTTCGACGCCCTGCACGTCTTGGATGAGCGCGACGGTGTTTCCGAGACCGTCGCGCGCAACCAGGAACTCGCCCTTTTGACCGAAGCCATCCAGTCGCTGCCCGCCCGTTGCCGCCAAATTCTCACCCTGCGCAAGCTCTACGGGCTCTCGCAGCGCGAGATCGCGGAGCGCCTCGGCCTGTCCGAAAGCACCGTCTCCAACCAGATCACGATCGGCATCGAAAAATGCACCGATTTTTTCGCCACGCACGGCGACGGACCGGGTTCCCCGCGATGAACTCCCCGCCGTCCGATCCTGCCGAGCAACGGACCCGTCGCGAAGCGGCCGTGTGGCTCACGAAACACGACCGCGAGCTCACCGCCGCCGAGCAGGATGAGTTTTTCCAATGGCTCGCCGCCGACCCGCGCCACGGCCAGTGGTTCGCTCGCCACCGCGCCGGATGGAACCGCCTCGATGCCATCGCCGATTGGCGCCCCGAGCACGGCACCGAACCGAATCCCGATATGCTTGC
>CALRZR010000096.1:0-24028 GCA_943372705.1 Opitutus sp. GAS368
CCGCGTTCCCCGAGGAAAAGGTCATCGTCACCCTCGATTCCGCCTCGCCCGCCCGCGACACCATCCGCGTCGTGTCCCCGACTCCCGCTCCGGCCGCCGCCCCTGCCACCCGTCGTCGCGATCAATCGAAAATCAAAAATCCTCAATCGAAAATCCTCTAATGCCCTGGACGCGCCAACACCTCCTCACGCTCGAGGAACTCTCCCTCGCCGAGATCGACCAAATCCACGCCACCGCAGTCGCGTTCAAACGCACCCTGACGCGCAGCGTGAAGAAGGTCCCCGCCCTCCGCGGCAAGACCATCGTCAACCTCTTCCTCGAGCCCAGCACGCGCACCCGCATGGCCTTCGACATGGCCGCCAAGCGCCTCAGCGCCGACGTCATCTCCCTCGACGGCGCCTCCAGCAGCACGACCAAAGGCGAGACCCTCCGCGATACCGCCGAAAACATCCAGGCCCTCCAGGCCGACATGATCGTCATCCGCCACGCCGCCGCGGGCTCGCCCCTCTACCTCTCCCGCATTCTCGACATCCCCGTGATCAACGCCGGCGATGGCGCGCACGAGCATCCCACTCAGGGCCTCCTCGACACCTTCACCATGAAGGAGCACCTCGGTTCCCTGAAAGGACGCAAGGTCGTCATCCTCGGCGACATCCTTTTCAGCCGCGTCGCCCGCTCCAACATCCATGCCCTGGTGAAAATGGGCGCCGCCGTCACCCTCGTCGGACCCTCCACGCTCGTCCCCCAGTGGTTCACCGACCTCGGCGTAAGCGTCTCCTACGACCTCCGCACCGCCCTCGCCGACGCCGAAGTCGTCATGCTCCTCCGCATCCAGCACGAACGCCAATCTAGCGGCCACTTCCCCTCGATCGGCGAATACACGAGTATGTTCGGCCTCAACAAAACCCGCGCCAGCTGGCTCAACCCCAAGGCCATCATCATGCACCCCGGCCCCATCAACCGCGGCGTCGAAATCGACAGCGAACTCGCCGACGGCGACCGCAGCGTGATCCTCGAACAAGTCACCAACGGCATCGCCGTCCGCATGGCCGTCCTCTACCTCTGCGCCGGCGGCCAACCCGAACTCGTGATGCCCACGGAATAAAAATCTTTCTCTTTCCGCTTCCTCTTTCTCTTTCGTCCGGCCCCAACACCGGACCGCTAGAGAAAGAGGAAGGAGAAAGATTAAGAGAACGATTTACCAAGCCATGCCCACCCTCTGGATCCAAAACGCCCGCGTCATCGACCCCGCCGCCCAGCGCGACGCCCGTGGCGACCTCTTCGTGTCCGACGGCAAACTCGTCGACTCCCTCTCCGCCGCCGCGAAAAAACGCGCCAAGAAAATCGACGCCGCCGGCCTCGTCGCCTGCCCCGGCCTCGTCGATATTCACGTCCACTTCCGCGAACCCGGCCAGACGCACAAAGAGACCATCGGCACCGGCACCCGCGCCGCCGCCGCCGGCGGTTTCACGACCGTCGTCTGCATGCCCAACACCTCGCCCGTCGCCGACAGCGCCGGCACCATCCAGTTCATCAACGACGCCGTCCGCCGCGACGCCGTCATCAAAGTCCTGCCCACCGGCTGCATCACCGTCGGCATGAAGGGCGCCGCCCTCGCCCCCATCGGCTCCCTCAAACGCATGGGCGTCGTCGCCATCACCGACGACGGCGAGTGCGTCCAGTCCAACGAGCTCATGCGCCGCGCCTGCGAATACGCGAAGATGTTCGACCTCCCGCTCATGGACCACTGTCAGGACGCGTCGCTCACCCACGGCGCCGTCATGAACGAGGGCAACGTCTCCACCCGCCTCGGCCTCCGCGGCTGGCCGCACGCCGCCGAAGACATCATCGTTGCCCGCAACGTCATCCTCTCAGAACACACCGGCGCGCACATCCATCTCCAACACATCTCGTCGCGCTTCTCCGTCGATATCATCCGCCGCGCCAAACAACGCGGCGCCCGCATCTCCGCCGAGGCCACGCCGCATCATATCGCGCTCACCGACGAGTCGCTCTCCGGCTACGACACCAATTTCAAAATGAATCCACCGCTGCGCACCGAGGCCGACCGCGTCGCCCTCATCGCCGGCCTCCGCGACGGCACGCTCGATTGCGTCAGCACCGACCACGCCCCGCACACCGATTACGAGAAAGACAAGGAATTCGACTTCGCCCCCAACGGTATCCTCGGCATGGAGACCTCGCTCCCCATCACGCTCGAAATCCTCGTCCGCCAAAACAAGTTCAATCTCGCCCACGTCGTCGACCTCATGACGCGCCGCCCCGCCGAGCTCATGCGCCTCCCCGCCGGCACGCTCACCCCCGGTGCCGCCGCCGATATCTGCCTCTTCGACGAAAACGAAAAGTGGCTCTACGACGCGAAGAAAGGCTTCAGCAAATCCAGCAACTCCCCCTGGTCCGGCCAAACGCTCACCGGCCGCGTGAAAACCACGATCGTCGACGGCCGCATCGTCTTCAACGGCCAGAAAATCCTCTGAAGTAGGAGCCTGCTTGCAGGCGATTCAGTTCGCTTCGCCCGGGCATTGCGCGCCCGGGCATTTTCCTCCGCACTCGTCCGCCATGCCCGCGCCCACCACCGTCCTCGCGACCGCCCTCGAACTCACCCTCGTGGCTAGCGGACTCGTGCTCCTGTGGCGCCTCGTGTTTTCCCCCGCCGCGCGCGCCCAGCCGCGCCCCAGCCCGCTCGTCCCGTGGGATACTCCGCTTAGCGATTTTTTCCTCTTCCTCTGGATCGTGATCTGCGGCGGCCTCGTTTTCCCTGTCATCGCGCAACAGCTCGCCCGCGCGCTCTCCCTCGGGTCCCAAGTTAAACTCACCCTCATTAACGCCGGATTTCAGGGCGGCATGTTGGCCGGCGTCGCCGTCTACGAATTCCTCCTTCACCGCCGCACCGCCCGCCCGCCGAGTTCACCCGGCTCCGTCCTGATCCCCGGCGCCGCCGCTTTCGTGATGTCGCTGCCCCTTGTCGTCATCGTCGGCCTCGCCTGGACCGGCTTGCTCAAACTCTGCGGTCTCCCCGTCGAGCCTCAGGACGCGGTTTCCTTTTTCCGGAAAGCCGAGTCTCCCGCGCTGATCGCCGCGATGATCGCCCTCGCCGCCATCATCGCGCCGGTCACGGAGGAACTGATTTTCCGCGCCGGGCTGTTCCGCTACGTTCGCACGCGCCTGCCGCGTTGGGGCGCCTTGCTCCTGCCCGCCTGCCTGTTTGCCGCGATGCACAACCACCTCGCCAGCTTCGCCCCGCTCGTCGTCCTCGGCATCGTCTTCTCGCTCACCTACGAACGCACCGGTCGCATCGGCACCGCCATCGTCGCCCACGCGCTGTTCAACAGCTACAGCGTGATCCGCATCTTCATCGACCCGAACGCGACGTAACCCATGCATCCGTTCGCCCGCGCCCCCGCCGATTCCGTCTCCGCCCTCGGTGAGGAGAAACTCATCGCAGCCATTCGCCGCTGGCTTGGCTCCGCCTCTCCGCGCGCCCCGTTCGGCATCGGCGACGATTGTGCCGTGCTCCCCGCCTCCCGCCGCCGCCAACTCATCACCGTCGACCCCGTTATCTACCCGCGGCATTTCAACGACGCCGTCCCGCCCCGCGACGTCGGCGCCAAATTGCTCAAACGCAACCTGAGCGACCTCGCCGCCATGGGCGGCCGCCCCACCGCCGCCGTGCTCGCCCTCACGCTCGACGCCCGCACGAGCCTCGCGTGGCTCGAAAGCTTCTACCGCGGCCTCGCCGCCTGCGCGCGCCACTACCGCGTGCCGATCGTCGGCGGCGATATTGCCCAGACCGACGGCAGCGTCGCCGCCAGTCTCACTTTGCTCGGCGAAGCCGCCGGCGCCCGCGTCGTCACCCGCACCGGCGCCCGTCGCGGCGATTGGATTTACGCCACCGGCGAACTCGGCGCCAGCCTTCCCACGCGCCACCACGTCACGTTCACACCCCGCCTCGCCGAAGGCGCCTGGCTCGCCCGCCACGCCGCCGTCCACGCCATGATGGACCTCAGCGACGGCCTCGCCAAAGACCTCCATGCGCTCACCCCCGCGCACTCCGCTCCCGCCCTGACCGCCACCGCGCTTCCGCTTCGCCGCACCGCCGATGTGCGCGCCGCCCTCGCCGACGGCGAAGACTACGAACTTGTCTTCGCCCTTGCCGCCCGCACCGACCGCGAAAAATTCGCGCGCGCGTGGCACCGCGCCTTCCCCCGCACGCGCCTCACCTGCGTCGGACGCTTCGTCGCCGCCGACGCGCTCCCCGCCGACGCCGTCAACCTCGCCGACTACCGTGGCTACGAACATCTACGCTAAGCTCCGCGCCGGCGTCGTCACGTCCTCCGCCGCCGAGACTCAGACGCTCGCCGCCGAGTTCGCCGCCGCGCTCCCGCCCGACGCTACGCTCGCGCTCCACGGCGATCTCGGCGTTGGCAAAACCACCTTCGTCCAAGGCCTCGCCCGCGCCTTCGGCCTCACCGAACACGTCACGAGCCCGACCTTCACGATCTTCACCGTCCACCGCGGCCGAGGCCCGCTCGCGCGCAATCTTGTCCATCTCGACGCCTACCGCCTCGAACGCGGTGCCCAACTCGACGCGTTGATGCTCGAAGATTTTCTCACCCCACCCTACTGCCTCGCCGTCGAGTGGCCTGATAACGTCGCCGACTGGCTCCCGCCCACGACCCTCCACCTCGATCTCGGAATCGCCCAGGACGAACGCCACACCCTGCGCCTCCGCTGAGGGCGTCGACCGCCCATGCCCCCCGCCTTCCGCACCTTCCTCGCCAAGGCCTTCGTCTCACTGCTCCCCGACCGCGCCGTCACCCGCGATCGCTCCGAGCGCTCGCTCGCCCTGCTCGTCGCCGGCGCCGTCGGCACCTGGATTTTTGCCTACAAGCTTCTGAGTTTCCTCGGCCTCGAAACGACCTCCGACATGTATGCCGTCGCCCAACTCGCGACCTCGTGGCTGCGCGGCGAATTTCTCTCCGATAATTTCTTCGGCAACCAGCTCGCCGTTCACACCTTTCTCCTGACGCCGCTGCTGGGCGTCCTCGTGTGGCCGCTCGGCGCCGTGGGCTTGTTCGTCGCTCTCGCCGCCGCCGTTGCCTTCAGCCTGATCGCGCACGTGAAGATCGCGCGTTCGCTCGGCGTCCCGCGCGACCTTGCCCTCGTCTACGCGCTGCTCGCCACCGCCATGCCGCTGTCGGTTCACGTCTTCCAAGACAGCATCTACGGTTTTCACTCCGAACTGCTCGAGCCCGCCCTCGCGCTGTGGCTCGCCTATTTTCTTCTGCAACGCCGCTGGCTGCCGTCGCTTGGAATGGCGCTCGCCCTGATCTTGGTGAAGGAAGACGCCCCGCTACTCGTGATCGTCGTCGCCGCGGTGGTTCTCTGCGAAGACTTCCTCCGCTCGCTCGGCCGCGCCACCGGCGCGCGTTGGAACGCCCCGGCCGCCGCCGCGCTCCTCACGGCCGTCGTCGCCATACCGCTGCTCCTGCTCCTGCTGAAATCCCAGCAGCCGCCCGGTGCGTCCACGAACATGACGCGCCTCAATCACGTCGGCGCCGGCAGCATCACCGGCAACGCCGCGCTGGTTTCCTACGTCTTCGGCAACATCGGCACCTGGCTCCGATCGTCCACGGTATCGGATTGGCTTGGACTGGGCGGGACCGCCACCTTCGGCCTCGTCCTCCTGCGCCCGCACCTGCTTCTCATCGGCCTCGCCACCACGCTCGTCGCATGGCTCGTGCAGGACGATTTGTTATGGGCGCCCCGCTTCGCCCCGTCGCTGGCCTTCTTTCAACTCGTCGGTTGCCTCGCACTATCCTCCCTGTGGCAGCTCATCCGATCCAGCCGTGACCTAGGCACGCCGAGAGCACGCCTTACCGCCGGCGCGCTCACCGCCGCCGCCGCAGTCGCCGCGATCCTCTGCACGCTGAGCCAGTGGTCGCGTGTCCCCAAAACCAGCGAAGTGTATCGGCTCGCCCCCGCCTACGTCCTGAGCGACGCCGACCGCCGCCGCGCCGACACCCTCTTCGCGATCTACCGCCGCGACGGCCTGCGCGCCGAGCCCGTGATCGCCTCGGACTACTTGTTTCGCTACGCCCACGACCGAAATCTCCTCTGGTATACGCGCCTCCAAGGCCGCCCCGTCGCGCAATGGATTCTCTGGGACTTGCGCGCCAAACCGCTCGCCGTCTTGGAGGGCTATCTCAAAGCCGACACCACAACGGACCTCTCCGCCTACGATTTGGTCGGGCAAGCCGAACAGTTTGTGCTCCTCCGCCGCCGGCCGGGCGCGAAATAGCTCCGCTTACTTCGTCCGCCGCAACAACCCCGCGAGCCGCGTAAACGTCTCCTCGCCGAAACCGAGCGCACGTTTGAGTTGCGCATCGCGCTCCACCGGATTTTCCACGCGCGCCGTCGACCGCCACTCGTGCCAGCGCATCATGCCCAGCCCCCACATCACCGCGCCCGTCACCGGCACGGGCACATCACTGCCGTGTAAAATCCGCCCGGCCAACTCCGGCTCGAGCATGCGCCGCAGCGTCCGCGGCTTCAGCCGAAACGTCACCCCGGCCAGCGCGCTGTTGTCCCCATAGAGTCGCGGAAACTGCCGCGTCATCTCCACAAACACGTCGAAGAAATCCGGATCGAGCACCATCGTGCCCGTGCCGCTGTGCGCCGCGATACACGTGACGCCGATCTCCAGCGCCCGCGTCAGCACGCGCGGATCGGCGAGCCGCGGGGCCAGCACCGGCAGCGTCCGTTCCGATCCCGTGTGCGCCAACAAAATCAGCCCACTCTCCGCCATGCGTTCGAGAAACAGCGTGTAGCGCCGGTCGTTCCAGTCGATGTTCTGACAATTCGGCAGACACTTCAGCATCACCGCTCCTTCTCCCAGACACCGTTCCAACTCGTCCAGCGCATCGCGGCGCGCCGGGTGGATCGACACCGCCGCCAGAAACTCGCGGTGCTCACGCGCGAGCCGCAGCACATAATCGTTCGGCACGTAAAACGAGCCCGCCCCCTCGATCTTGGTGCCGTCCTCCCGATGCGGTTCGTCCTGCGCCAAAATCACCGCCGCATCGAGTGATGATTCACGCACAAATCGCCGCACTTGCTCCGCATAGAGCCGGTCAAGATCGCCCGTCAACGCGCTCGTCGGCAACCCCACGCTCTTCAGCATGAAGGGCGCGCCATATTTCGTGACTCCGCGTGGATGATATCGGCAGCCCGTGCCACCCGTGCCGTTGCCCACCACGTGCACGTGACAGTCGATTTTCACGAAAGAAAAAACGCCCGCGTCGGCGCGCCTCAGCTCTTCACCGCGGCCAACGCCAGCTCGCGACAGCCTTTGAGGTCGAGCTTCCCGGTTCCGAGCACCGGAATTTTTTCCACGCGCTCGATGATCTTCGGCACCCACAGACTCGGCAATCCGCCGGCCAGCAATTTCTCGCGCACCGCGTCGCTCGTGAGCTCCAGCGTCGTCAACAGCACGAGAGCCTCGCCTTTGCTCGCATCCGGCACGCCGATCACCACGACCACATAGCCCGCGGTCTGGTCGAGATCGAAGAGTTCGATGAGTTTATTCTCCACCGTGCCGTGCGGCACCATCTCGCCGCCGATCTTGGAAAACCGCGACAGCCGGCCCTCGATAAACAGAAACCCCTCCTCGTCGAAGCGCCCGAGATCGCCCGTCACAAACCATCCATCGCGAAACGCCGCGCGCGTCTTCTCTTCGTCGTTGAGATAGCCTTCGAACACGTTGGCCCCGCGGAAGAGCACCATGCCGGTCTGGTTCATCGGCAATTCGATCCAAGTTTCCGGATCGACGATGCGCGCCGTCATACCGGGCATCATGCGGCCCACCGCCCCGTGGCGTTTGCCGAGTTGCGGCTCGTTCGTCGACACCACCACCGGCGGATGCGGCTGGTTGATGTTCGCCGCCGGGGTCGTCTCCGTGAGCCCGTAGCCCTGCATGATGTCGATATGGAAGTTCTCCATGAAGCTCCGCGACAAATCCTCGGGCAGCTTCTCCGCACCGGTCACCACCAGATCGAGCGACCGCAGCTCTGCCGGCTGCGCCTTTTTCAAAACCGGCCGGATAAACGTCGGCGCACCGATCAGCACCGTCGCCCCTTCGTCGCGGATCGCGTCGATGATCTTCCGCGTGTCGAGCGGACTCGGCACAGTCACCACGTGACACCCCCGTAGCAGCGGATACCAGAGCGTCACCGTAAACCCGAAGCTGTGAAACACTGGCAAACACCCGAGCAGCGAACAGGTCTCGGGCAAGATCGAGAGCGACGAAATCTGCGCACAGTTCGCGAGAATGTTGCGGTGCGAAAGCACCACGCCCTTCGGCTCGCCCGAGCTGCCGCTCGTAAACAGTAACCCCGCTTCTTCGCGGTCGCCGCGCCGCGGCAAGCCCAGCAAGTCCGCACAGAGCTGGTTCGGCAGCAGCCACGCCGCGAGCATCCACGGCAGCAGTGCAGTCTTGCCGCCGCAGGCTTCGATCTCGCTCTTCAGATCGAGCGTGCGCTCCGGCCAAGGGAAATTCGGAAGCTTCGTGCGCACCGCGTCCGCGCTGAGCACGGTGGAAATCCCGCCCAGTTTGAAACTCGCCTCCAACCCCGCCCGCGAGGTGGTGAAGTTGAGATTCACCGGAATCTTCCCCGCCGCGAGGATCGCGAGATTCGCGATGAACGCCCCCGCGCCCGGCGGCAGCACGATACCCACGCGTCGCTCCGGAATGGTATCCCGGATACGCCGCGACAACGCCGCCGAGGCCGCGTAGAGCTGCCCGCAGGTCAGCTCGCGCCGCGCCACCGTGCGGTCGATCACCTGCACACGCCACGGATGCTTCGCGAGCGCCCGGATGCACTCGCGCCCGAGGTGACGCTTCAGCACCGGCCGCTCGTCAAAGGAAGCCCGCCCCAAATCCAGCAATTCACGCCGCGCCCACTCCGTGCTCACTTTCTCCGGCGGCGTCGCGGCCCCGAACGAAATAAACACGTGCGTCGGCATCAGCCGCGGTGATTTCCAGAGGTATTTGTTGCCCGCAAAGGAAAACACCGAGCCCCACAAACCGTCGATCGCCGCCGCCACGACCGGCACTTCCGCCTGCCGCGCCATCACTTCGAAGCCGCGCTGGATTTCCATCAACTGCCCCGTGCGCGAGATGTGGCCTTCCGGGCAAACACACACGACTTCGCCCGCTTTCAACGCCGCCACTGCCGCTTTCATTCCGGCCCGCGGCTGCTCCGTCGAAATCGGGATCGAGCCGCTCATCTCGAAGACCCAGTTGAAAAACGCGTTTCGCGTCAGCCCCTGATGCCCCACAAACCGGATCGGCCGCGGACACGCCAACTGCAGCACCACCACGTCGACATACGAGATGTGGTTCGCGATGAGCATCACGCCGCCCGTCGATGGCAGATTCCCCGCACCGCTCGTGCGCACACGGTAGAGCACCCGCGCAACCGAGCTGGCGATGAGTTCGAGAAAATAAGGAAGATGTGAGCGCCGGCGGAAGACGGGGTAGGACATGAGCGCGAGGTGGGTTATGCCGGTGTATATGCCGGATTTTCAAAGCTTTTTATCGGATTCTTCGGGGGAGGATGTCCCCTCATCCGCGATCAGGTGCCGGAAGCGGTGGTAGGAAAATCCCACCCACAGCAACACCGCGCCCAGCGCCCCAAACGCCACGATGCGGTAAAGGGTAGAATGAAGGTCCACCCAGAACATGCGCGGCACACACAACGCGAGCCCCACGAGGCCCAACAGCCGGTCCGGCCGTGCCCGCGTGAACAGCCCAAACCCGAACCACGCCAGCGCCGCCACGCCCCAGCCGACCGTCACGTAGGGACTCAATCCGCCACGTTGCCCGAGCATCAGGGCAAAAATCAACGCGAGTCCGGCTGCCGGGAAAATCCACGCTCGCGCCCCACGCATCGCCGCCGATGCCCCCAGTCGGCCCGCTGGCAATGTCCGCGACAGCACCGCCGCGAGCAACCCCATCGCGACCACCGCACCAAAGCCGCTTCCAAATTGGGTCACATCGAGGTCGCCGCGCCCGACCAGCGTCGCCGCATACCCCAGACCCATCACGGCCAACCCGGTCGCCACTTCGACAACGGCCTTAAACCCGACTCGCGCCACGATCACCGCAACCGCCGCCGCCGCGACGAACCACCACACGCGCTCATCGCCGCTCGTGTGCGCGCGAATCGCTACCGCCGTGAGCATCCCCGCCAGCCACGTCTGCACCGTGCTCGTCCCTTCCACGTCCAGCCCCAGCGCCACCCACCGTGTCCGCACCCACGAGGAACGCGCCCACGCCAATCCCGGCAACCACGCCACCGCCAACGTCACGGCAACGGCGCCCTGCATGCGTTCGTCGGTAACACCCGCCACCACCGCCGTCGTGGCCACCGTCAGGAACCACGTCGCCCACCGAAACACACCTTGCCCCGTCCACGTCAGCAGCGCCGCCGCGAGCGCAGCGAAACCAGCCACGACCATCAGCCCTTGCGGAGCATCGTTCCGCTCCACCGCGACGATCAGCCCGAAGGCCAACCCGATCGCTACGAACAAAAATTGTGTCCCGCCCCGCGGACTCCCCGCCGAGAGTTGCGCCCGGCTCCGCGGCCACGCCGCCAGCACCGCCGGCCCGATCATTGCCACCAGCGCCACGATCCACCGCGCCGCTTCGCCGCCCGCCGTGCCACGGTGCGCAACGATCGCGACCACATGGCCAATCACACCGACACCCAGCGCCCACGCGGCCAACCACAGCCACGCCCGCGTCGGTTGCCACACCGTCCCCACCGCGAGCACCGCCGCCAATCCGAGTCCACCCAGCAAACTCGCCGTCGCCCCGTGGCCCACGCACACGCACGCCCCGAGCGTCGCGACCGCCAGCGCACTCACGCTCCACGTCACCGCCCTGCCCTGGCTGTCCTTCCGCGCGCCTCCGAGCCACCAAGCGCCCGCCACGGTGGGCATCAACACGATCCCGGCATTGCCCCAAATTTCTCCCAGCGAAAGCCCCGCTCCGCCGAGCCGCGCCCAGAGCGTCACATGCGCGCCCATCAACACCGCGCCGGCCGCCAGCCAAAGCTCCGAGCGTTGCCACGCGAAGCCCGCCGCCGCCAGCACCGCCGCGCCCGCCACACTCCACGTCGGAATCCACGCCGCCGGCGTGAGCGACATCGCCATCAGCAGCGCCAAAACGACTCCCGCTGCGCTGATCGTCCGCACGATCGCGCGCTGCGAATGCTCGCTCAGCGCCACACCGGCATTGCGCGCGAGCTCCAGTCCCCAAGCCAAAAATCCCGCGAACGTCAGCCCGCGCCCGAGCGCCTTCAGGCTCAGGCCCGTCGCCGGATGCGCCGCCGTATCCCGTATCCAATGCGTGAACGCCACGGTCACCGTATCCTGTATCCAATACGCCAGCGCCACGGTCGCCACGATGCCCGATCCGGCCGCGATCACCGCCGAGTGCAACCGGCGGTTCGTCACCAGCATCACGCCCGCCTGCACCATCAGCGCCAGCGCCATCAGCTCCGGATCGGTCCACTTAATCACCGCGAGCGTCAACGCGCCGAGCGCCTTCGCGAGCAACACCGCGCCCGCCGTATCGCCCGGTGCCGTCGTCGTGCGTCGCCACGAAGCCAACCCGAGCACTCCCGCCGCCGCCGCGTAGAACACGCCGAGACTTTCCGGAAAAACAAACCACGCCGTCAGCCAGCCGAGCACCAGCGCCGCCGTGCTGTTCGCATTCTGCATCCACGCCTCCTGCGCCGCATCGCCGCCGTCGTTTCGCGCGCCACGGTCATCGCGCCAGAAAAACACCGAAAATCCGCCCACGACAAATCCCCACACCCACAGTGGCAAAGGCATGTTCCCCGTCGCGCCGAGCCCCGTGAGCAGAGTCCCGTAGATCGCCCAATAGCCGCCGAGCGCCACGATCGAGGGCGTGCTCCACCCGAGCCACCGTTTCCAAACAACCGCCGTAGCCGCCAGTCCGAGCGCCGCCGTCATCGCAAACAACTGCAGCCCTCCGCTGAACGAAAACCACGCGGCCACGTAGCCGAGCACCACCGCCATGGTAGCGACCGGTTGCGAATTCCGCCGCCACGCCACCGCGCCGATCCCGGCCGTCACCACCATTTGCCACAACGCCGCGACCAGCCGGTTGTCCAACACCTTCACCGCCGGCACCGTGTAGGCCGCCATCGCTGTGAAAAATAGCAGCGCCAATCCGCCCGCGAACACCACCTGTCCGAAGCGCGGCGTTTTCCGTTCCATCCACGCGCCGAGTCCCGTCACACCCGCCGCCACCGCCGTGAGCTCGATCAACTTGATCCACGGCGGCGTGTTCAACGAAACATAGACTCCGAAAAACACGGCGCCGATCACCGCAAACAGGATACCCAGCCGCGTCGCCCACCACGCGCCGAGCTGCACCTCCGTGCTGCCGCCCCCGCTCGGCGGCCACACCTGTAACCGCTCCAGCCACGGCCGCGCTTGCTCGAGCAGCGAGGGCTCCCGCTGAAGAGCCGCACGCGGCGCCGCCTCCGCCATCTTCGCCGCCAGCACCGGTGGCGCCACCACCTCTCGCGTGATCACCGGTGGTGCCGCCACGGGAACCACCGGCGGAATCGCCGGCCGCACCGGCTCCACAATCGAAGTCGGCGCCGTCACCTCCGCCGCGACCTGAACCTCGAGCGCGCTCACGCGTTTCTTCAACTGATCCAACTCGTGCTCCACGCCGCCGATCCGCCGCCGAATGTGACTGAGTTCTTCGAGCGTGTTCATGGCTGTCCTTCGGTTGTTGGTTCAAGGATACGCTTTGCCGTCGAGCAGCACGCGTTTGATGTAGAGGCGGTGCTCCGGGCTGACCGACACTTCCACTTCGACTTTCTGGAACCGCGGCGAGCCCTTTCCCTCCGGCACAAAGTAGCGCTCTATCCCGTAGTCGACCCGCGACGTGTTGCGACCGCCGCGCCAATTGCGTCCGACTTTTCCGCGCACCAACACCTGCCCCGGTCCCGCCACGAGTCGTTCCCGGCTCGCCTTGGCGACGACGTGATAGCCGTCTCGCTTTTCCAAAAGCACCCACACGTCCGAGCCCACGCTACCATCACCCGGAATCTTGGCCGCCGCGCCTTCGAGCGTCACATCGTGAATATCGTAGCCCATCGTCATGTAGTCGCCCCGCAATAAATCCTGCGGATCCACCGGACGCCCTTTCAGCAAAATCACCGGCGCATGCTGCCGCACCGATTCGTGGTAGCCCGCCCACGTCAGCAGGAAAATCACCTGCGCCGCCACGATCGCCCAAAATCCTATTTTCGTGTGATTCATGACGCCGCCTCCTTTCGCACCGCAGCCACCAGCTTACGGCGCTTTTTCTCCAACCAAAATCCGAGTCCCAACACCAGCAGACCGGTGACGATGAAGAACACCCCTCCCTCCAACATCGTGCCGAAGAGCAGGAAATACCGCGTCACGATATTCAGCGCGATTCCCGCGACGCCGAGGTTGATCCAGCCTTCGCGCCCCTCGGCTAACCCGACACGGATCATTCCGAAATTGAGGAGAAACAGCGCCAGACACGCCAGCGCCCCCCACAGCCAGCCGCCATCGCCCAAATCAAATCCGCCGAGGTGCGCCGCCACTGGCACCACGCCGGGCAACACCAGCCAAGCGAGCTGCCGAGCCCCGCCGCGATTGCGCGTCCATGCCCACGCCACCCCCGCGATCGCGAGCAGCGCCAGCACCATCACCGGTTGCCAGCGCGCCTCCTGCAACCCGTGGTGCGAGCCGCCCCGCGCCGCCCAAGTAAATCCAAGCGCGTAGAGGCCCCAGCACATCAGCCCGAGACCAATCTTTTCATGCAGTCCGGCAAACTCCGCGTGGATCGCCCGGCGCAGGCCATTGCCGAAAAACAGCAACCCCGTCCCGACCAAAAATCCTCCCGCGGCGAACAGGAAATAGCGGTCGCCATACCAACGCCCCGGATCGCCCACGAGGCGGAGCCACGAGTCGTTCGCATCCAACTCCATCGCCAGCCACGCCAACCCCGCCGCCACACTCGTAAATTGCGCGCCTTTCGCCTGCGTGATCCACGGCAGCGCGGCGATCCCCACCCACCAGAGCAGCACGCCGTTCGCCGGTCGGCTATCAACGTGAAAAATCTGACTCACCAGCGCGATGCCCAGCAAAAACACCACCGCACCTACCATGAAACACGCATCGCCCAACCGCGGATAGTGACCGGGCGCTGCCTTCAACCGCCATCCGAGCGCATACACGCCGGACAACAGCGCGACCACCCCGCCGATCTTCGTCCAGTCGCCGATGAGTTCCCAATTCGATTTGATGATGAGGCTCACCCCAACGACGAACAGCGCCCCGCCCACCGCCGCGAGGATTGCGAGAAACCGGTTTGCCGCCGCGCCGCCTTCCGCCACGGGATGCCGCGCCAGAATCGCCTCGCGCTGGCTCCCGGAAATCACCCCGGCGGCCACCCACTCGTCGCTCGTCGTCACCAGCGTTTCTTCGAACGTTTTCATGAGCGTGCGCGTTGGCCGTCGTTGAGCGCCCATGTCGCCGCATTTTTCTCCAACCGCGCCAGTAGCTTCGTGCAGTCTTCCATCCGCTTCGCCGGCAAACCGGCCGTGACCTGCGCCACCACCTCAAGGTAAACCGCACTCGCCTTCGCCCAGAGCTCCCGACCCGCCGGCGTCAACCGCACGAGATACACGCGGCGATCCCCCGGGTGATCGGTGCGGCGCACCCAGCCGGATTTTTCCATGCGGTCGAGGAGACCGGTCACGTTCGAACGGTCCACCAGCAACCGGTCACCGAGTTCCCGCTGGCTCACGCCGTCCGCGGATTCGGCCAACAGATTGAGCACATTGAACTGCGCGCCCGTCAGACCGAGCGGACGGAAAAGCCGCTGGCTCTCCCGGAGAAACGCGTCGGCCGTGCTCAGCACGGCGACCACCAAAGCATAATCGCGACCCGCTTTTGTTTTCACGGGCCGGACGCTGCCGGTCACTTCGTTGATATGTCAACGGTTTATTTTACCCCATTCGCGTAAGTCGTCCGCCAGCGCCGCGAATCCCGGAAAATCATATTCGAGTCGGCGCGTGTCGCGCCGGAAGCGTTCGAGTTCGTGCATCGCGCAGCGGATCTCGTGCGGCAGACTCGGCCGGTCGGTGCCATAGGCGCGCCACTTCAATTCCGCCCGCGAATACGGCGATTGACCACGCTCGCGTCCGTCGATCCACGCCTGCTCCGTCACCGCGTGATCGCGCCCACTCAGCAACCACGCCTCCAGCGCCGGCACCGCCACGCCCACGCCGCGCAGCACGCGCGTGCGTCCGTGCGCCGCCGGAAATTTCTTGGTCGTGCGGTGAAAAATTCCGCGCAACTGGCACATCCGGCAGTGCGGGTGGTAATAGCCCGGCGCATTGTGCGCCGCCGTGTGCACGACCGAGTCGTCCGAATCGCAGCTCACCACGAGCGCGTCGGTGTTCGTATTGAAATGCAGATGGCGGATCACCGCCGGCAGCACCTGCGCCACGTTCGGCCAGCCGCGTGCCCGGAGTCCAGGCTCCACGAATTTCGGACGCGCACCGAGCACCGCTTCGACTAACACCCGCAACACCGCCTCGTCGGCCGGCGATTCGCTGAGCAGCGCGACTTTCATCGTTCCTCCGGCACTCCGCCGAGGATTCCGCTGAACCACATGTCGCCGAGCGAGCCTTCGCTCAGCAGCTCCGCCACATCCGGCCGGTCGACCAGTCGTTCAAACCGCGCCACCGATCCGTGTTTCTGCGCGATCACGATTTCCTCCGGATGATCGCGGAACAGATCCAACAAATACGGCGAATGCGTCGTCGCGATCACCTGCACCGGATGCCGGCCCGACCCGAACGCCTGCGGATAGCTCAGCCGATACAGCGCATCGCGCACTTCGCGGAGCATTCGCGGATGGATGCCGCGGTCGATTTCTTCGATGCAGAGCACCGACGGTGGATCCGGGTCAAACGCCAGCGCCAGCATCCCCAACAAATACAAGGTGCCCTGCGAAAGATTGTCCGCCGACACCAACCCGCCGTCGTCGAGCCGCATCGCCAGCTCCACCCTCCCGCCTTCCCGCTCGGTGAGTTCCATTGCACGAAACTCCGGCAACAACCGCATCACCTCGGCTGTAAACGCCGCAAACTCGGCCGGCGCCCGCGCCTTCAACGCGAGCAGCACCGCCGCGAGATTGCCGCCATTCGACACCAACTCCTGCCCGGACTTCGCCGACGACGCCTCCGCCATCGCGTAATGGTCAAAGAGGTAGGCACGCACATGCGCCAAGCGCTCCCGCACCGCCGGCCAGTCCGGGGCATCCGTCGGCACGACATGCAAAAGATCGCACACGTGATCCGACACACAGCCGAGCCGCACGCGCACCGCGTCGTGCGGCGGCCAAAACCCCACTTCGATCTCCGGTCCGCCCGCTTTGAGTTCCCCCTCCGCCAGCGGCAATTTCGAGAGCGTGCGCAGCGCCATCAGCACTTGGATAAGACTCGTCTTGCCACTGCCGTTGGGCCCGATGACGAGATTGAACGGAGCGAGCGCGAGACTGGTTTCCCGCAGCGCCTTGAACCTTCGGAATGAGACGGAAGCGATCACGTGACCATCCTCAACTCGTTTGGCCTCCGCCGCCAGCCTCCAAATCAATTCGTCACGCCAACCGCGCCTTCACCGTGCGTCGGTCGAGATCCAGCCGCCGCGCCGTCTCCTCAATGTTCCCGGCCTGTGCGAACACGATCCGCGTGTAACGCCGCAACAACTCCTCCGCCGTCAGCGCCCCCGACTCGATCACGGCGTTCCAATCATCCGCGCCTCCCCGCGCCAGCGGCCCCGCCGGCCGATACTCGCCGCGCAGCACCAGATTGCGCACACACTGCTCCAGCTCGCGAAAATTTCCCGGCCACGCGTAGCGCACCCCGAGGTTCTTCTCGATCCACGCCAGCGCATCGCGCGTAAACGCCGGCGCCTCCTCCGCGCCGAGCAATCGCCCCGCGATATGCGCGAGCAATGTCGGCAATTCGCCCGCCGCCGCGTCGAGCTGCTCGCGCAGCGAGGGCGTAGCGAGCTGGTCCGAGCATAGCCGGTAATAAAAATCTTCGCGAAACCGCCCCGCGCGAATCTCCGCCGGCAGATCGCGGTTCGTCGCCGCGATGATCTTTCCCTCGAAACGCCGCGAGTCTGTTCCACCCAGCGGCTGAAACGCTCGGGCCTGCAACACGCGCAACAATTTCACCTGAATGTCCGTTCCCACTTCACCGATCTCGTCGAGAAACACCGCTCCCGTCGGCGGACAAACTTCCATCCAGCCAGCCCGATCCGCCAGCGCTCCCGTAAACGCCCCGCGCCGGTGTCCAAACAGCTCCGATTCGATCAGCGTCGGCGAGAGCGCCGCCAGATTCAGCGGAAAAAATCCCGCCGCAAAATCCTGTGTAAACCCCGAGCGCTTCGCGTCGTAGCCCACGTAACGCGAAAGCCCGATCGCCCGCGCGACCAGTTCCTTGCCCGTGCCCGACGGACCCGTGATCAACGTCGAAAAATCCCCCATCCGCGCGTGCAGCCCGCGCCGGTAACGCAGCAGGTCATGCGTGAAAATTGACTGCCAGATCGCCGCACGCAGCCGTGCCATCGGCGCCGATCCCCCGACCAGCGACCGGAAGATATTGTGAAACGCCCGGCGGATCTGAAATGCGCTCGCGAAGAGATGCGGCGCCGCCTGCGGCCCGATGCGTTCTCCGAGACCCGGCAGCGCAAAGAGCCGCTCCGCGTCGCTGCGAAACGCCGGATAAAAATCGACGCGCTCGCCGCCTTTCCCTTCGAGCGCCGCCAAGATAAACGCATCGAACCGCGCCGCGTAGGTCTGATACAGCCAAAAGCCGACGATCGCTTCGTAGAGTTCCACCTCGGCGTGCGCCACGCGTCCGTCGCGAGGCCAAGCCGACCGCACCCGCTCTGCCAGCCCCGCGCACCACTCGGTTAATCGCGCATTGTTCGGACTCGATACCGGCGTCGGCGGCCGCGTGTTCCAGTCCGCCTCCTGCTCCTGAAATTCCGCACCCAGCGCCGCCCGCTCCGCCGCGATCCGCTCCGGCAAAAAAGGATTCGCCGCATTGATGCGCCGCACCGCCTCGGCGAATCGCCGGTCCGCACCGTCAAACAACACCGCCTCTCCTTTGATAGCTTTGGCCATATTTTGTCAGTCGTCTGACAATTTTTGTCTATCGTCCGATTTCCACCGTGCGAGCCAAAAACCTCTTTCGCTTAAGGCCCAATGACTAACGCATTCGCCGCCAGCCGTGGCACGGCCCGGGCAATAGGAGGCGACGTCAGCAGAACTCCAACCCATCCCTCGTTATGAAACTCACGACGCTCCTCCTCACCGGTCTCGCTACACTCGCGGCCGGCCTCACGTCCGCCTTCGCCGGCGGCACGCTCATCCCGAAGGGCGCTCCGCACGCGCCCATCCAGATCCGCTCGCACCAGGTCAACGTGACGCTGAACAACGGCTTCGCGCAGACCGAAGTGTTGCAGACGTTCTTCAATCCCAACCCCGCCGACCTCGAGGCCATCTACGCTTTCCCCGTTCCGAAAAGCGCCAGCCTCTCCGAGGTCACCATCGTCACCGGCGAGAAAACGCTGAACGGCGAAGTGCTCCCGAAAGCCGAAGCCGAAAAGGCCTACGAAGAAGAAAAGAAATCCGGCAACGACGCCGGCCTCGCCACCAAGAACAGTTACCTCACCTACGAGTTCAAAGTTTCCCCCGTGCGCGCCAACGCCGAGGTGAAACTGCGCTTCGTCTACTACCAGCCGCTCACGATCGACTCCGGCGTCGGCCGCTATCTCTACCCGCTTGAGGAAGGCGGCACCGACGATGCCGCGAAGAGTTTCTGGACCACGCACACGCAGGTCGAGGGCGCGTTCTCCATCAACGTCGAATTGAAGTCCGCGTGGCCCGTCGCCGATGTGCGCGTGCCCGGCTTCGAAGCCGCCGCCGCCACGCAGAAACTCGCCGACGGCCACTACCAAGTCGCCCTCCATCGCCCCGGCGCGAAACTCGACCGCGACTTTGTCCTCTACTACCGCCTCGCCGACAATCTCCCCGGCCGCGTCGAAGTCATCCCGTATCGTGCATCCAAGGACAAACCCGGCACCTTCATGATGGTCGTCACGCCCGGCGTTGACCTGCAGCCCCTCGCCCGCGGCGCCGACTACAGCTACGTCCTCGACGTTTCCGGCTCCATGCAGGGCAAGATCCACACGCTTGCCAACGGCGTCGCCCAAGCCCTCGGCCAGATGCGCCCCGAAGACCGTTTCCGCGTCGTTACGTTCAACAACTCCGCCCGCGAAGTCCTCCCGTGGACCAACGCCACGCCCGCAAACGCCCAGCACGCAATTTCCCTCGTGAAAGCTCTCTCGGTCTCCGGCGGCACCAACCTTTACGATGGCATCGCTCTGGGTCTCAAAAACCTTGATGCCGATCGTGCGACCAGTGTGGTCCTCGTTACAGACGGCGTGGCCAACCAGGGCGTCGTCAACCCCGCCGACTTCTACCAGCTCGTCAAAAAAGTCGACGTCCGCGTCTTCGGTTTCCTCATGGGCAACAGCTCCAACTGGCCGCTCCTCCGCACCATCGCCGATGCCAGCGGCGGCTTCTACGCCGGCGTCTCCAACGACGACGACATCGTCGGCCAGCTCATTCTGGCTAAAGGCAAAATAACCCACGAGGCCCTGCACAACGCCGCCTTCAAGTTCACCGGCCCCGTGCGCGTCTTCGACACCACCGGCGACACGCCGCATAAAATCTACCGCGGCCAGCAGCTCGTGATCTTCGGCCGCTACGAGGGCGCCGGTCAGACGACCGTCTCGCTCCGCGCCGCGCTCACCGGCGAAGACAAGACCTACACCACCACCGTTAACCTGCCCGAGGTCGACACCGACAATCCCGAGATCGAGCGCCTCTGGGCTATGTCACTCATCGAGCAGATCGAGGTGAAGGAAGCCGCCGGCCTCCAACCGCCCTCCGAGTCGCGCGACGCCATCCAAAATCTCGGCGTTGCCTACCAACTCGTCACCGACCACACCGCGATGGTCGTCCTCGACGACGCCACGCACGCCAAGCGCGGCATCACCCGCGCCAATCAGCAGCGCACGGCCGCCGAGCGAACCGCGCAATCCGTCCGCGCCGCCGAACCCGCCCGTCAGGCTCGCGTCGATACCGCGCAACCCGCCTTCCCGGCGCCCGCTCACCATGTGAGTCGCGGTTCTGGCGGCGGCGGTGGCGGCGGTGACCTCACCGGCGACACCCTTGCCATCGGCCTCTTCGCCCTCGTGCTCGTCCTCGGCGCCTGGTTCGGCCGCTGCCACGGCAACGGAAAAAAGGAGCAATAAAACCTGGGAGCGCGGGCGGCCCGCCCGCCCGTCATCCACCCCTATCCCTCCGTCCCTCCCCCCTCCGTGAAAACTCCCCTCCCCCTGCTCACCGCGGCCCTAGCCGCCGCCGCCGTTGCCTGCCACCTCTCGCCCTCGGCGACCGCGTGGCTGCAATTCGACCCCGTCGCGCTCGCCCGCGGTGAGCTGTGGAGGCTTTTCACCGCGCATCTCACCCATTTCGGCACCAACCACCTCGCGTGGGACGTCGCCGTCCTCCTCGGCCTCGGCACCGTCTGCGAACGCCACTCGCGCCTCCGCACTGCCGCCGCCCTCGCTCTTGCCGCACTCGGGCTCACGCCCGCCGGCTGGCTCGCGCAGCCTCACTTCGCGTTTTACCGCGGTCTCTCCGGTCTCGACTGCGCGCTCTTCGGCCTCCTCGCCACCTCGCTTTTCCGCCATCGCCAACCGTTGCCCAACGCCGTCGCCGTCCTCGCCCTCGTCGGTTTCGCCGCGAAGTGCGTTTTCGAGCTTACCACCGCCCACACTTTTTTCGCCACCGGCCACGACTACGCACCCGTGCCCCTCGCTCACCTCCTCGGTCTCGTCGCCGGCAGCGTCGCCGCCCTCGTGCCCGCCTCCTGCCCCGCCGCGCCCGCTCCTGACAGCGTCCTGTCAGCAGTCCCGCTCCAACGCACACCCGCGATTGCCAACTCCGCATCCGTGTCCATCCGTGTCCATCCGTGGTTAAAAAATCTTCCCTTTCTTCTCTTAACGCCGCCACTGCTCCGGCCACCGCCGCCCGCGTCGCGCCGCCCGCGCCCGAGTGCATCCGCCTGCGCGGAGTCCGCCAAAACAACCTCAAGGGCTTCGACCTCGATGTCCCGCTCGGCCGCTACATCGCCGTCACCGGCCTGAGTGGCGCCGGAAAATCCTCCCTCGTCTTTGACACGCTCCACGCCGAAGGCCAACGCCGCTACGTCGAGACCTTCAGCGCCTACACCCGCCAATTCCTCGACCTCCTCGACAAACCCAAAGTCGACTCCATCGAAAACATTCGCCCATCGATCGCCATCGAGCAGAGCAACACCGTCAAAACCTCCCGCTCCACCGTCGGCACGATGACGGAGCTCACCGATTTCTTCAAAGTCTGGTTCAGCCACGTCGCCGAATGCTTCGATCCCGCCACCGGCGAAAAAGTCGAAGACGACACTCCGCAATCCATCTGGGAAAAAACCGCCGCCGCCCACGCGGACCGCACGCTCCTCGTCTGCTTCCAAGTCAAAAAGCCCGACAACCTCACCTGGCCCGAGATCTTCACGAACCTCAAAAACCAAGGCTACGTCCGCATCCTCTCCGGCAGCACCGTCTACAAAATCGAAGCCCTGCTCGTTTCCGGCAGTTCCGAACTCTCAGCCCTCAACTCTCAGCTCAAAACTTCTCCGTTCATCTTCGTCATCCAAGATCGTCTCGCCGTCTCCGTCGCCAACAAGTCGCGCTTCCTCGAGGCCACCGAGACATCCCTCCACTTCGGCCAAAACCAAGTCTTCCTCTTCGACACCTCCGGCTCTTCAACTTCAACTTCCGCCCTTACACTGGTGTCCGCAGGGCACTATTCCCGCGGCCTCCACTCGCCTTCGACCGGCCGCACCTTCCGCGCCGCGTCCCCCGCGCTCTTCTCGTTCAATTCGCCCCTGGGCGCCTGCCCGAAATGCCGCGGCTTCGGCCGCGTGATCGACATCGACTACCGCCTCGCCGTCCCCGACCAATCCCTCTCGCTCGACGCCGGCGCCATCAAGTGTTGGGAAAGCGAAATCTACGGCGAGTCCAAGAAGGACCTCTACGTTTTCGCGAAGAAGAAAAAGATCCCGACCAACGTCCCGTTCGCCTCACTCTCACCCGAGCACCAGTCCTTCGTCATCGACGGCGAGCCCGGCTATGGCGAAGAAAACAACAAGACGTGGCCGCAGTATTGGTATGGCGTGAAGGGCTTCTTCCGCTGGCTCGAGAAAAACACCTACAAGATGCACGTGCGCGTCTTCCTCGCCCGCTACCGCGCCTACAACCCCTGCCCCGCGTGCGGCGGCCAACGCCTCCAGCCCGAATCCCTCTGCTGGAAATGGCAGGGCAAGACGCTCCCCGATCTCTACCAACTCCCCGTATCCGAACTTCTGGCACTCATTGGACATTGGTCATTGGGCGTTGGTCATTCCGACGGGTCCGCTCACAGCGCCGATCTCGCCTTCGACTCGATCCGGACCCGTCTGCGCTACCTCGACCAAGTCGGCCTCTCTTACCTCACCCTTGATCGCCAATCGAAGACCCTCTCCGGCGGCGAAGTCCAACGCGTCAACCTCACCTCCTGCCTCGGCACCTCGCTCATCGACACGCTCTTCGTCCTCGATGAACCCAGTGTCGGCCTCCACCCGCGCGATATCGATCGTCTCATCGCGATCATCCGCACGCTCACCGACACCGGCAACACCGTCGTCGTCGTCGAACACGACGAAGCCATGATCCGCGCCGCCGACCACGTCATCGAAGTCGGCCCCGAGCCCGGCAGCCGCGGCGGCCACATCGTTTTCGAGGGCAACATTCCCGCCCTCCTCGACTCCCGCACGAGCATAACCGGCGCCTACTTCTCCGGCCGCGAAACCATCCCCACCCCCGCCTCCCGCCGCCCCGTTGGTCATTGGTCATTGGGCCTTGGTCATTCCCAGCAGCCTCAGTGGCTTCGTTTTCACAACGCCACCAAACACAACCTCCGCCACCTCGACCTTGCCCTCCCGCTGGGCCGCTTGGTCTGCTTGTCCGGCGTCTCCGGCTCCGGCAAATCCACCCTTCTCGACAACGTCATCTACCAAGGCCTGATGGCCCAACGTCTCCAGCTCACCGAAGACCCCGCCGCGATCGAATCGATCACCCTGTCCGGCTCTCCACTCCCAGCTCTCAGCTCTCAGCTCTTCAGCGAAATCCTCCTCGTCGACCAATCCCCCCTCTCCCGCACCCCGCGCTCCAACCCCGCACTCTACACCGAAGCCTGGGACCTCATCCGCGATCTCTACGCCAGCACGCCCGCCGCACAAGAAGCCGGCTTCAGCCACTCGTCCTTTTCTTTCAACAGCGGCGACGGCCGCTGCGATCACTGCCAGGGCCTCGGCTACGAACGCGTCGAGATGCAATTTCTTTCCGACGTCTTTGTGCCCTGCCCGGTCTGCGAAAGTCGCCGGTTCAAACCCGAGGTCCTCGCGATCCGCTGGAACGACCGCTCCGTCGCCGACCTCCTCGCCACCTCCGTCACCGACGCCCTCGCGCTCTTCACTGAACACCCCGAAATCCGCACCCGCCTCAGCTCCCTCGAATCCGTCGGCCTCGGCTACCTCACCCTCGGCCAACCCCTCAACACCCTCAGCGGCGGCGAATCCCAACGCCTCAAACTCGTCCGCTACCTCGGCACCTACACGACCACCTCCGACTCTCACCACGCAGCTCCCAAACCCCAGACCCCCGACCCCAAACCCCAGTTCCCAACAGGAGCCCTGCT
>CALRZR010000097.1:0-23907 GCA_943372705.1 Opitutus sp. GAS368
TACCAAGATCGAGCGCCGTGTGTACGGTGCGGATCGCCTCGTTATCATCGGTGGCGTGAAAAACGCCGCCGAGTGATGAAGCACCAAAACTGAGTACGGAAACGTTGAGTCCGGTACGGCCGAGCGTGCGGTAGTGCATGAGTGAGCAAGACCAGACTACTGCAATTGCCACCCGGCGAGAATGGCCGAAGTTGAATCAAGCCTGTCGATTCTTGATACAACGAAGTCGCTACCGTCATCTGCGGGTGTTGAGAAAAGCGGCGGGCGAGACGCCGTGAATGCGTTTGAACATTCGCGAAAAAGTGAAGGGGTCGACTCCTAGCTCGTCGGCCACTTGGCGGACGAGCCGGTCGGAGGTGTGCAGGCGCAGAGCGGCCCATTGCATCTGCAGTCGCTGGAGGTAGCGGTAGGGCGTTTCTCCGTGGAAATGACGGAACAAGCGGCAGAGGTAAGACACGTCCAAATGGCAGGCCGTAGCCGCCTCCTCGATGGTGTGGAGTGAAAGAAAATGGGTATCGAGGTGCTGGCGGCATCGCTCAAACGTCGCCCGCGTTCGGCGTTCCGACGGCGTGCCGGGCTGGGCGGTTCGGGCGATTACGACTAGCAACAACTCCAACTGCAGGGTCGCCGCGCGCACGGTGTGCCGATCGTTTCTGCAGGCGATATGCACCAGGGTTTCGAATGCTTGGCGAACTTCGGCGGTCGCACCAAGTCCGACGGCTGTGCCAGGGGTAAGGTGATGTGAGCGGAGCAGTCGGAGGGCGCCTTCGCCGGTGAAGTCCACAAAATATTTCCCGAGCCGGTGCTCGAGGGAAGTACGAATGCGCTGCGCAATGCCGGGACCGTAGGTAAACACCGTGCCAGGTTCGAGGTCATGGTGCCGACCGGCCAACGTGAGCTCACCGCGGCCGCTGGCCACAAACTCCATGCCGAAAAAGGGGAAGGTTGCACGGTCAATCGCGTAGTCTGTCGCGCACTCCTCCCAACCGCCGCACACAACGGTGAGGTCTCGGCGTGGACGCGGTCTGAGGTTTAGGTAAAACCGCCGCGCCGCAGTGACCTGGTGCGAGATAAACTCGGGAGGTTTCGGGCTTGAGGTTGGCATCGGTCGCGACAACGGCACGGCGGTCCGGTGAGGTCAAGAACGGCTATGGCAAAGAAAAATGGGTGGGCGGCAAAGTTGATCTGCGGTTCGTTCTTCCGGTGGCTTAACTTTCTCTTTCGACAGAAGTTGTGAGTGGGCACGAGGCTATGGGGACAAGCAACGAGGTAATTTGCAGAGCCGAAATGCTCTACGGCCGCATGTTCCGTCGCATTTTTGTTCCGCGGAATAGTCCACGAATCGTCACTCGCAGGCCATCTCCAGACATTCACAACGGCACGATTTCTGTTAGCTTAGTCCGGTTACCCGCAACCACGAATCAACCCAAAGTAGAATCTATATGAGTTTGAAGATGCGCTGGAAAATTCTGATGGCGATTGAGGCGAGCGCTTGCTCGTCGGCGACGGCCGAAAGCAGCAGGATTCCCTGCACGCTGAAGATCACCGGACAGAGGCGGCCCCGCTCGGCTTCGATCAAAAGAGATGAGCACGCACCTTGGCGATCGTCGGCGCTGTGCAAAGCCGAGCGGCAGAGTCCACCGGTCATCTTCTGCGCTTGGTGCCTCCGCGACCTCCTTCACGCCGTTCCCAGCGAGAAGATGCGCGGGCGAGTCGCTGAGATGTGTCGCCACAAACGACTGCGGGTGATGCTCGATTCCACAGGACAATACGGCGCGGGACTCGCGGTGGAAGGTGTCGGTCTTGGACCCTTCCAACCCGGCGCACCCTGCTCGCAAGTCGTTGTCGCCGGCGACCTAGGTTGGCATCGAGGGCTGCAGCACGGACAGGTGCCGGCCTCTATGCGCGGATTCTGGGCCAACCTCCAGCACGACGCAGGGGCGCCGATTGACTACAGCGGAAACCTTGGGAAGCCCGCGCAGATCCGGCCCAATTTTCCCCAAGGCGCTCTCGAGATTACGCCGGCAAGGTCGCGCACATGGAAAAGCAAATACGTGGTGAGCCGGAATTCTTTATCGGGTGAATGGCACCCCTACCGATGAAGATCGATTCTCATCACCACTTCTGGCGTTACGACCCGGCCGATTACGGCTGGATCGACGACTCAATGAAGGCCCTTCGGCGGAATTTCTTGCCCGAAGAATTTCGTATGGAAATCGCGACGGCGGGCGTGGACGGCGTTGTGTCGGTTCAGGCGCGGCAGAGCTTGGCTGAGACGGAATTACTCCTGCAATTAGCAGCCAAATATGACTTTATTAAGGGCGTCGTTGGCTGGGTTGATCTGACCTCGCCGCTCGTCGCCGCAGATTTGGAACGGTTTGCGGCGAACCCGGCCTTCAAGGCCGTCCGCCATGTCGTGCAGGGCGAGCCGGATGACCATTTTATCTTGCGTGACGACTTCAATCGCGGTGTCCGCGCGCTGAGAGAACGGTCGCTCGCCTACGATATTCTGATTTTTGAACGGCAGTTGCCGGTAACCATCCAGTTCGTGGACGCGCACCCTGATCAAGTGTTCGTCCTCGATCATCTTGCGAAGCCGCGCATCAAGGCCGGCCGTTTCGATCCGTGGCACCGAAACATCCGCGAACTGGCGGCGCGCCCGAATGTTTATTGCAAGGTCTCGGGCATGACGACGGAGGCGGATTTCGCCAATTGGGCGGAGTCGCAGTTGCGCCCGTATTTCGACGTGGCCCTGGAGGCGTTCGGACCGCGGCGCCTGATGTTTGGCTCGGACTGGCCGGTGTGTCTCGTGGCGTGTGGTTACGCGCGCTGGCACCAATTGGTTTCCGGTTGGGTGGCCGAACTTTCGGTCGACGAACAGGCGCGTGTCCTCGGTGGCACGGCGATGGAGACCTACAGATTATGAAGGCATTGGTAATCACAGAAGCCGGGAAGACCGGTTACATCGAACGCCCAAACCCGCGGCCCAAGCCGGGCGAGGTATTGCTGGAGGTGAAACGTCTCGGATACTGCGGGAGCGACTTGAACACTTTTCGCGGCTTCAATCCGCTCGTTACCTATCCGCGCATTCCCGGCCACGAAATCGGCGCGGTGATCGCGGAAGTCACCTCTGGTGTCCCACCAAAATTCAAAGTCGGCCTGGAAACGACGGTGCTGCCCTACACAACGTGCGGTGTGTGTCCGTCGTGTCGTAGCGGACGCGTGAACGCCTGTCGGAGCAATCAGACGCTTGGAGTGCAACGCGACGGGGCGTTCACGGAGTATCTCTGCGTGCCATGGGAAAAGCTGATTCGCTCCGACAAGCTCTCGCTCATCGAGCACACCCTTGTGGAACCTTTGAGTGTGGGTTTTCACGCGGTCGAGCGCGGTCAGGTAACCAGTGCGGACACGGTGATGGTGTTCGGGTGCGGAATGATCGGTTTGGGTGCGATCAGCGGCGCGGCACTGCTGTGCGGTGCTCGCGTCATCGCCGTGGACGTTGACGATGCTAAGCTGGAGCTGGCCAAGAGAGCAGGTGCGTCAGAGACGATCAACTCCAAGACCGAGAACCTACATGAAAAGTTGCAGGCGCTGACGAACGGTGATGGTCCGGGAGTCGTGGTCGAGGCGGTCGGCTTGCCGGCTACTTTTCGTGCGGCGGTGGACGAGGTGTCGTTTTCCGGTCGTGTGGTTTACATCGGCTACGCCAAGGAAACAGTCAGCTACGAGACGAAATATTTTGTGATGAAGGAGCTCGATATTCGGGGGTCCCGGAACGCGACCGAGAAGAACTTCTCCGACGTGATTCAAGTGCTCGAATCCGGACGTTATCCCGTCAGCGAAACAGTCACCCGCACCGTGCCGTTCGGCGAGGCGGGCGAGGCTCTCGCCGGGTGGTCGGCCGACCCATCTCGTGTGACCAAAATCCACGTCGAACTCTGACATCATCGCTGGAGGACCTCTCATGATTAAAACCGGCATCCTCAATCCACAGATTAATTCATTGCTCAGTCGCGTGCGCCACACAAACACGCTCGTCGTCGCGGACCGCGGCTTTCCCAACTGGCCGATGGTCGAAACAGTGGACATCTCGCTTGTGGACGATGTGCCCACTGTGCTGGCGGTGCTGGCGGCAGTGCGCCTGAATTTCCAAATTGGAAAGGTCTGGATGGCGCGGGAGTTTCAAGAGCGCAATTCAACCATGGTCCGCTCTGCGTTCACAGCGGCGTTAAACGGCATCGAGGTTAGCCATGAGCCGCACGTCGAATTTAAGAAACGCGTGCCGCACGCGATCGGCCTGATCCGCACCGGCGACACGACGCAATACGCCAATGTCATTTTGGAGAGTGCCTGAGAGGCGACCAATCCCAACCCCACAACAATCCCAATTTGAAAACCGCGATGCCCAATAAAAAAGACAGTCTCTTTCTGATGCCCGACGGCCGAAACCTCGTCGTCACGTTCACCCTCGTCAGCTCGCTGTTCCTCCTCTGGGGATTCTGCAACGGGATGATCGACGTCATGGACAAGCATTTTCAGCAGGAGTTGCATCTGACTCTGGCGCAGTCGGCCTGGGTGCAGTTCGCCCACTATCTCGGCTATTTTCTAATGGCGCTGCCAGCCGGCTGGCTGGCGTCCAAGCTCGGCTACAAAGGGGGCATCATCGTCGGTTTGCTGATGGTCGCTGCCGGCGGATTCTGGTTCATTCCCGCCACGCACATCGCCCAGTTCTGGGCTTTTCTGCTTGGGGTCTGCGTCATCGCGGCTGGCCTAACGTTTTTGGAGACCATTGCCAATCCCTACACTACGGTGCTAGGGCCGCCGCAGTTTGCGGCCACGCGCATCAATCTCGCCCAGTCCTGCAACGGCATCGGCTGGATTTTCGGGCCGATTGCTGGCGGGATGTTTTTCTACTCCAAGGACACAACGGGCCACAGCACTGGCAGTCAGACGCTGTGGATTCCGTATGCCGCAGTCGGCGTGGCCGTTTTGATCCTGGCGGTCGTGTTCTATTTTTCCGACATGCCGGACATTAAAACCGAGGACGACTATCACCTCGATGATTCCACGCCGGGTATTGTGCGCTCGATCTGGTCGCATCCGCACTTCGTCATGGCCGTGGTCGCGCAATTCTTCTACGTCGCGGCGCAGTCCGGGATCTTCAGCTTCTTTATCAACTATATGACCTCGCAAGTTCCGACTATCCCGGAGGGGTGGAACTCGGGGATGCTGTCGGGTTGGTTCGAGAAAAACCCGGCTGGCGCGCTGGGGTTGACCGACAAGGGCGCGGCAAACCTCGCCTCACTCGGGTTCGTCTGTTTCCTCCTGGGCCGGTTCACCGGAGCGGGAATTCTGAAAAAATACGCCGCGCACAAAGTGCTGGGGCTTTATGCCGTGATCAACGTCGTCCTCTGCGGTCTCATCTTCTGCAAACTCGGCTGGCTCTCGGTTGGGTGCGTTTTCCTGAGTTATTTTTTCATGTCGATCATGTTTCCGACAATCTTCGCGCTGGGAATTTTTGGATTGGGCGCCCGCGCAAAAAAGGCCTCCGCGTTTATTGTCATGGCGATCATGGGAGGTGCGATTCTGCCGAAGGCGATGGGCTACGTTGCAGACCAAACAGACATGTCCCGCGGCTTCATCGTGCCGCTGCTGTGTTTCGCCTTCGTGGCGTTCTATGGCCTGAACTGGTCTCGGTTCAGCAAGGCGGAATCCTTGAACGGTGAAATCGCCACCACCGGTCATTGATGTAATGAATTCGTTTTATCGAAAACTGAACCGGTTGCTTCGGTGCAGGAAGCCTCGCGGACTAGAGAGGCCGAATGACAGTGTCACTTCCCGACATGCACAGGTCGATTTTAGCTATCCCTCAACTTACGCGATTCTGGTAGGGTAACGACTCGGTGAAGCGTTTGCTTCGCGTTTTCACCGTCAAAGCCCCCCCGCGTTCGATCAATGCCCCCGTCCATCGCCGACTCCGACCAAGCCCGCTGGTTCGCCGCCGAAGTGCTGCCGCATGAGCCGGCGCTGCGATCCTGGTTGCACGCGCGGTTTGCCTCGGTGCGCGATATTGACGACATCTTGCAGGAATCCTACCTCAGGCTTTTTCGCGCCCGTGCGGCCGGAAAAATCGATCATCCCAAGGCGTATTTGTTCAACACGGCGCGCAACGCCGCACTTGATCGGGTGCGTCGCGAGCGGGTGGTCGTCTTCAAGCCTTTAACTGATTCCGAAGGTTCGTTCGTCTTAGAAAGTAGCGCCAATACCACTTTTCCTGATGCCGATTTCGAACTCGAAACTCTCGCCGCCGCTATCCGCACGTTGCCTGAGCGCTGCCGCGAAGTGCTCATCTTGCGCAAATATCAAGGGCTCTCCCACGAGGAAATTGCCGCGCGCCTCGGGATCACCCGCAACACCGTGAACGCCCAAATTACGATCGCGATGCTGCGCTGCCGGGAATATTTTCGGACCCGAGGCTTGCTGAAGAAGGATCACCATGAATCCTGATTCACGCAAGCCGGCCGAAGGCGACCGTAGCGTTGATGCCGCCGTAGTGCGGGCGGCGGCGGAATGGCGTGCGCGTCAGGACGCCGGACTGACTCCCGCCGAGCAGGAGGAATTTCTCTGCTGGCTCGAACAAGATGCCCGCCACGCCGAGCTGTTTGGCGAGATGGAGGACACGTGGTCGCTCATGGATCGCACCCGCGAACTCTCGTTGGCCTCCCTTGTTGCGCCGACCGCACCGTCGGCCGATACTTCCGGCGTTTCCGAAGCGGTGCACCGGCCTCGACGCTTCTGGCTACCCGCTTCACTAGCGGCCGCCGCTTCGCTTGCTGTCGCAGTCTGGGTTTGGCAACGACCGGGCGACCAGGAAACGCAGTTCGCCGAATCGACCACGGCGGAGGCCGGCATGCTCAAGCGCGTTAATCTACCCGACGGCTCCGTCGTGCGTCTGCGCCCTTCCTCCGCTATCGCCGTAAGCTTGAGTAAGCATGAGCGCAACGTGCGGCTGCTCCGCGGCGAGGCGCACTTTACCGTGGCGAAGGATCCCGCGCGCCCGTTCGTTGTGGAGGCCAATGGCGTCGGTGTCCGCGCCGTCGGCACCGCCTTCAGCGTCACCGCTGCTGTCGGGTCCGTGGAGGTCCTCGTTACAGAGGGAAAAGTTGGGGTGGAGTCCGCGCAGCCCGATGCGCACCGCGCGACTCTCTTGCCGAAAGCGGTGGCTGGTGATGTGCCGGTGCTCTCCGCTGGGGAAAAAGCCCTCGTGACGCTCCCGAAACCAAGCGCACCGATCGTGACCGCCACTGTCGAACGGTTGGCAGCGAAGGAAATCGAGTCGGCGTTGGCGTGGCAGCAGCGCACACTCGCCTTCGATGCGGCACCGCTCGCCGAGATCGTCGCGGAGTTCAATCGTTACAATCGCCAGCAATTCGTGGTCGCCGATGCTGGTTTGGCCGGCCTGCGCTTCGGCGGTTCGTTCCGAGCCGACGATCCTGACGGGTTCTTGGCACTGCTCGCCGCCACCGCGCAGGTGGCGGTCGAAACGCGTGGCAACGAAACCGTTCTGCGTTCCGGGCGGTAACACGGGATTGGTGCGTCGCATGAAGACGCGGTTGCCGTTCCGTCATTTCCCGCGGTGCTTTTGGCCATCCTCTAACTGTTTTTGGCGGTGGTTCGTCTTAGTAGCTGTGACCCCGCCCCGAGCCTGCTTTCAGCCGTATTACGCGATGCATTTCGCGGTGGGTTGTGCGCTGGTTTCGGGCGCGGCAGCTGCGCCCAGTCCCGAATCGGCGGCCAAAAGGTCCTTCGATCTTTCGGCGGGTGAAGCGGCGGCGGTTTTCAAACAGTTCATCGCCCAGTCGCGCGTGCCACTGCTCTACGTCGCCAACGACGTCACGGGCGTGCGCACGAGCGCCGTGAAGGGCGAGTTCACGCCCCGCGACGCCATCGACCGGATCCTCGCCGGCACCGTCCTCGTGGCCGTGCAGACCGACAATGGCTCTATCGCGGTGAGGAAGGCGGCGCCTCAAGCCGGGCCTCGAGTCGCACCGACACCCATTTCACCGCCCGCCAAGCCGGCGGAACCTGCCGAAAATCCCCGAAACCAGACGAACGCTCCCCAAACTCCGATGAAATCCCCCAAACTGCTTTCGATCCTCGGCCTGCTCGCATATGGCGCCGCCGAATCCTCGGCGCAAACCGCCCCGGTCGCGCGCACCACGAGCGAAACTGTCGAACTCTCACCTTTCATGGTCACGTCGGAAAAGGACGCGGGCTACTACGGTGCGAATTCGATGTCGGGCACTCGCATGAACACGAAGCTCGAGGACATTGGTGCCTCGATCACGGTGATTACGAAAGAGCAGATGCTCGACCTCGCACTGCTCAACATGGACGATATTTTCTCCTACGAAGCCAGCACTGAGGGCACGCGTAACTACACTTCATTCTCCTTCGACCGTAACCAAGTAGCGATCGACAACACGCAGTTCGATCCCCTCAACGCCAACCGGATTCGTGGCGTGGGAGCAGCCAACGTTTCATTCGGAAATTTCGAGACGAGCGGTCGCACGCCCATCGATGTGCTGGATGTCGATGCGGTCGAGATCGGCCGCGGCCCCAACTCGAATGTTTTCGGGATCGGAAGTGCCGCTGGCACGGTAAACACCGTGCGGGCCAACGCGAACGTCCAACGCAATCGCTCTCAGGTGGGTTTACGGGTCGACAGTTACGATGGCTATCGCACCAGCCTAGACTTGAATCGGGTTTTGCTGCCCGGGAGGCTGGCCGTTCGTGGCACCGTCGTCGCGCAGCGGGAGGGATTTCAACTCAAGCCCTCCGGTATTAACACGGAGCGCTACAACGGCATGATTCGCTACCAGCCCTTCAAGACTACGAGCCTCTCCGCGTCCTACACCTATTACCACAGCTACGGCAACCGGCCCAACACGACCACGCCGCGCGAGGCGGTTACGGCGTGGCGCGATTCGGGATCGCCGACCTGGGACCCGCTGACGAATTCGGCGACACGGAACGGGGTCACGACCGTCGGCGTGCCGAGTTACTTCAATCGCAGCACATTTAGCGGAAACACGATGTTCATGCTCGATCCGAACGGGATGTTCTGGTTTGGCCAGAACTCCGGACTCGGTCGAAATCTGCAGGGGGTTAACCAGGATCCCACCGGCTACCGCGCGTCTCAACCGCTGATCTACGATTATCCCGCGCTGACCTCGAAGGACATCTACGATTGGACGCGCTTCAATCTGGCTGCGCCCAACCGCACGGACGACAAGAACCAAATCGCCTCGGCGCTGATCGATCAGACTCTGTTCACGACCCAACGCCAGGCGGCGTTTGTCCAGTTGGGTTGGTTTCGCGAACAGACCTATCGCTTTACCCGAAACGTGATGGGCAATCTGACCCAGTCGATCCTGAGTGTGGACGTGAACAAGAATCTGCCCGATGGCCGGGCCAACCCCGGCTTCCTGCGGCCTTACGTCAGCGTGAATCACAACCTGAATGTCAACCCGCTGGATCGCGACACGTATCGCGCGCAGGGGGCTTACAAACTCGATTTCACGCAGGATAAGAATTGGACGCGTTGGCTGGGCCGGCACGACGTGGGCGCATTCTATGAATATAAGGATTTCAAGTCGTGGAGCCGCACCTATGAGGATGTCATCATCGATGATCACACGTGGCTCCACGATGCCGTCCGCTCCGGGGGAGCGTCGAGTGGGTTGCCGCAAGGCAACACCCAAGGGCGGCCGTATCCGTTCTTCTACATGGGCGACGCTCAGGGTCAAAACGTCGATTACGCCCCGCCGCTCTACAACACCGGAACCTATCCGGTTACGACGACCCTTAACGCTGGTGGGCAGTGGACCACTGAAAATGCCCTGATCGGCCCCGCTTGGAATGGAGGCAGCATTTCTTGGACAGAATTAAAGAGTCGCGGCGTGACCCTGCAGAGCCGGTTCTTGAACGACCGCGTCGTCACGACCTTTGGCCTTCGGCGCGACGCTCGTTACTCCCGCGTCGGCACGACGCCCCTGTTGAACAAGGATGGTTATACCGTCAACGAATCGTCGTTTCTCTCCTGGGCCCCGGGTGACTGGGTAGCCGCCGCGGGCCCGACGCGAACCGCCGGCATCGTGGTGAAGCCGCTCAAGTGGCTCAGCGTCTATGCGAACAAATCCGACAGTTTCCAGGTCGTAAACCCACAAACGGATGTTTATCGAAAGTTGCTGCCCAATCCGACGGGAAAAGGGGAGGACTGGGGCTTCATGCTCAATTTACTCGGGGGCAAACTCGTGGTCCGGGCCAACCAGTATACAACGAACCAAGTCAAATCCCGCAATGGGAACGTCGGCATCTTCGCCTCCCGGTTGATCACGGTCGACCGCCCCAGCGGTTTGGGCGCCGATCTGCCGCAGGGGATTTCATTCCAGTTGCAGTTTTTGGCCACCGGTTGGGTCACGCGAGCCGCTGCCGCCAAGGGCCAGACCCTCACGCAGAGTGAAATCAATACGCAGGTGGCTGGGATTATGAAGATGCCGGTCAGTTTTCTGGATCCGTTCAAGTACTCGCAGTCCGGGACGTCGGACCAGATCGCCAAGGGCCGGGAGATCGAGGTCAGTTACAACCCGACGAAATTCTGGACCATGAAGGTCAACGTCACCGAGTCAGAGACCATTCAGGCCAATATCGGCCGGGAGCTGGTCCAGTATCTGAATGAACGCATGAAGGTGTGGCCGACAATCATCGATCCCGAACTCGGCGTCCCCTGGTTCACCCACCCTTACGGCGGCAGCGGCGTTAATGGCAGTGCGGCGGCCAATGTCGAGGGGGCTACCCGGGCGCCACTGGCGCTGCAGCTCGCCAGCGAGGGCCTGTCGAATCCGCAGATTCGCAAATATCGGGTCAATGCGATGAGCAACTTCCGCCTCGAGGGGATCACCGACAACAAGATCCTCAAACGGTTCAACGTCGGCGGGGCGCTGCGCTGGGAGGACAAGGGGGCGATCGGTTACTGGGGCAAGCAACAGGTGCCGGCCGTCATCACCGAATACGATCCGTCTATGCCGATCTACGACCGGGCGCATCTGTATGTCGATGCATTTGCCGGCTACCGCACGCGGATGTTCGGCAACAAAGTCGGCGCGACCTTTCAGTTCAATGTCCGCGACCTGACCGAGGGCGGCCGCCTGCAGCCGATCGTCGCGGACCCTGACGGCTCCATCTCCGCGTGGCGCATCGTCAGCCGCCGGCAGTTCATCTTCACGTCTACGTTTGATTTCTGAGGTTGGTTTGCTGTCATGAAGTGTAATCGGCATTGGCGTGGCAGCAGCGCTCACTTGCCGTCGATGCGGCGCCACTCGCCAAGTTCGTCGCGGACTTCAATCGTTATCATCGCCAGCAATTCATGATCGCCGATGCTGGGTTGGCCTGCCTGCGCTTCGGCGGTTCCTTTTGCGCCGACGATCAGGGTGCGAACGGAAACTCCCTTGAGGCTGTAGCGGTTGCGCAAAGCGCGAAGTTCCGTGGCGGCCTTCTTGCGCCGGCCTTTGACCAGCGACACAGCCGGCCCCAGTCGGGCGACGGGCCGGTCGCGCTTGGTGATGGTGAACTCCGATCCCCGGCCGACTCGCTCCAGGAGTTCGGAGAACTTATTTTTCGCCTCGAATGCCCCCGTGGAGACATCCGTGGATTTCATGCCGACGGGCTTGTTGTTCAGTCCTGTTTGTCAATGGCGCCCGCCGATTTCCTCGTCCAATCAGGGCCGCCTTGCCGGCTGCCATTACCTTCACTGGAGCTTCGCTCATGAGGAAGTTGTTTTACACTCACCACTAGGCGCGGCGCTTTTGCTCCGCCTCTAACTATTTTTCGCGGTGGTTCGTCTTGGTAGCTGTGACCCCGTCCCGAGCCTGCTTTCAGCCGACATACGCAATGCATTTCGCGGTGGGCTGCGCCTTGCTCTCAAGCGTGGCGGCTGCGACCAGTCCCGAAGCTTCGGCCAGGCGGTCCTTTGATCTTCCAGCAGGTGAAGCGGCGGCGGTTTTCAAGCAGTTCATCGCCCAGTCGCGCGTGCAGCTGCTCTACGTCGCCGACGACGCCACCGATGTCCGCACGAATTCAGTCAAAGGATACTTCACGCCCCGCGAGGCCATCGATCGCATCCTCGCCGGAACCCAACTCACCGCCATTCAGACCGCTAACGGAGCCCTGGCTGTAAAGAAATCCCCACTGAAAAACCGTCAGGCCTCGCCGCCGCCAGCCGCATCTCCCGCAACGCCGGTTTCACCCAATAAGAAAAGCTCTCCCGATAAGACCACCATGAAAAACCCAAAACTCATCTCAATCCTGGCCAGTGTGTTCGCGTTCTCCTCCGCTGACGCGGGAGCACAATCTGCTCCGGCGGCCGGCCCAGATTCGGAAACCGTCCAGCTTTCCGCGTTCAAGGTTTCGACTTCGAAGGACACCGGATACATCGCCAGCGACACCGTCACGGCAGGGCGCATGAACACCACGCTGCTCAAAACGCCGAACGACGTTTCCGTGCTGACCCGTGATTTCCTCAACGACATCGCCGCCACCAGCATTTACGACTCCGCGCAGTGGCTGACGAATGCCTACGTGCAGGAGCCGAACACCCGCGACTTCGGTCAGGGCAATGTGGTCTTTCGTGGGCTGGGCGGCAGCAATGGCTACAACACGCGCAATTATTTCCAGAACCCCTTCAACATGGACGCCTATAACATTGCCCGCATCGAGGGCGCGAGGGGTCCGAACAGCATCATTTATGCGGACGCGCTTTCGGGCGGGCAGGTTAACTCGGTGACCAAACGCCCCGAGTTGCGCGACCGGAACGAGTTCGGCCTGCGCCTCGATTCGGAGGGCGGCATCCGTGCAACCCTCGACGTGGACCGCCGGATCACGAACCAAGTGGGAATGCGCGTAAACGGCGTATATCAGGAAGGCCGCAAGGCGGTGGATAACTACCACGAAAATCGCAAGGCTATCGATTTGGCTGGCACGTATCGGCCGTGGCGCAATGCCGAACTCCGCGTTGAATTTGAATCGGGTTACAGCGATCGGTCGAACCTCCAGCGTTCATACAACGACGTGTTTTCCTCGTGGGATGGCTCCACTTCCGTGAGTGCCCCCTTGACGGCCAATCCGGCTGCGAGCACCGGCCTCAGCCGCCTCACCACGGATACCTTGGTAGTGCTGCCCAATGGCAAGACCTACAACCTAATCGGATATGCCCAAACCAATGGCTCCGGTATCGACATGACGCCCGACGCCAATGGCATCAACTATCGCGGGATCGTGCCCAAACGCTCGTTTAGCGGTCAGCCCGACTACTCGCGCACGTTTGGCTCATTTCGCAATTACAGCGCATTCTTTGAGCAGAGCTTTGACAATGGCCTAGCACTCGAAGTTGCCGGCAACGCCTTCTACATAAATCTGAAGGGCGGCGTCGAGACTTGGAACAACGCTCGCATTGATGTGACGCGCGTTCTGCCCGACGGCTCTACCAATCCCTATTTCGGCAAAGCCTACGTCGAGTCCACGCTCGGCGGTGCGACCGGCAATGCGCCCAGTTGGGTCGATTCCCACCGGGTAGGCCTCGCCTACAAGCTTCCGGTCCGCTCCTTCACCCAAACATTTAGCCTCAGCTACCAATATCGCGACCATTCCTACGAACCCGAAAACTACCGCTACTCCCGCACCAACAATGGCACCACACCGGATGTCCGCAGCGCGGTCAACAGCCCCACGTTCCGTTTTTACTGGGACGATCCGGTGCGGACGCTTTCTCTGCCGCAGAGCGACGCGGTCAATTCTTATGGCTGGGTGAAAGCCCGCGATACAAAGCAACGCGATAACTTGGCCACATGGACGCTTGCCACTTCCGGTTCTTATTTCGGGGATCGGCTCACGATGGTCGGTGGCTTCCGTCGCGATACCTATACCAATAACAGCCGCAATATCTCGACCTTCGATGCACGCGGCTATCCCGTGGCGGACGCCACGGTGATCACGAAGACCAGCAACGTAATGACCGGAAGCGTGGGCGCAGTTTACTTCCCGATTAAACCGGTCGGCGTCTACTACAACTATTCGGAAGGTTTCACGCCCAACAACCTCACCTTCCCCAACGTCTACGGCGTCTTTGGCAATGTCCCCACCATCGCCCATGGCAAAGCTGCGGGCCTCCGCTTCCGTCTGATGGAAGGCAAACTCGTCGGGTCGGTCGGCTACTACCAATCGCATGAGGCCAACAAGCCGGGCGGCAATTTTGACGCCAACGTCATCAACCGGCTATGGGTCAACAGCGGCGAGCCCGCCAAACAAATCGCCGGTGGCGGCGTGCAATACTACGATACACTGACCTACAATGCACAGGGATATGAGTTCGATGTGACGGCCAACCCGACGCGCGAGCTGCGTTTCATCTTCAATCTTGCCCTTCCGACCGCCCGACAGCTGGACTCGTCCCACCAAACGATCGCCTACTATAAGGCCAATCTCACGACGTGGCAGGCTGCCGCCAACAACCCGAACAATCAAAACGCGGCTCAAATCGCCAGCGACTTGGCCTCGTTTAAGAGCTTTCTCGACGGGGTGGTCGACGGTCGCGAACTTAATGGCGCCTTCAAGTATCGCGCGAATCTCTACGGCACTTACACGTTTCAACAGGGCGCACTGAAAAATCTCTCGTTCGGCGGTGGCGCGAATCTCTACGGTCGGCGCCTGATCGGAAATGAGGTTGGAGCCCCGTTTGCCTTCATTTATAATGATACCTACGCCGTCGTGACCGGCTCGATCGCTTACGCACTGAAAGTGCGGAACTATCCCGTCAAGGTCAGCCTCAACATCGACAATCTCCTTGATAACAAGGCTCCCCAATACACCGGCGTCGCCGGGTTCAACGGCTCCGCCTATCGGGACAGCTTCCTCTATCTCGATCCGCGGAAGTTCGTGCTCTCGACCACCGTTTCGTTCTGATTGTAAAAGGAACGCTCGGTGCTGGGATTTCCCCGGCACCGGGCTTTTGACCTACCGCGCATTGGTTCTCTGCGAGTGGGCTTACTCTAACTATTTTTTGCAGTGGTTCGTCTTAGTAGCGTGACTCTGCCTCGAGCCTGCTTTCAGCCGACCTACGCGATGCATTTCGCGGTGGGCAGTGTGCTGGTTTCTGGGAGTGTGGCTGCCATCGCTCCCGAAGCCTCGGCGAAACGGTCCTTCGATCTTCCCGCAGGCGAGGCGGCGGCGGTGTTCAAACAGTTTATCGCGCAGTCGCGCGTGCCGCTGCTCTACGTCGCTGACGACGCCGCCAGCGTCCGGACGGCCGCCGTCAAAGGCGACTTCACCCCCCGTGAGGCCATCGAACGCCTCCTCGCCGGCACGCCGCTCATCGCTGTTCAAACCGACAGCGGGTCCATCGCAGTGAAGAAACCGGTGCCTCAGGCCCGACCGAGAATTGCATCGCCACCCTTTTCAGCGCCCGCCGCCTCGGCAACTCCCGCTTCCAATCCCCCAACCCAAGCGAACCCTCCCCAAATTCCGATGAAATCCCCCAAACTGCTATCGATCCTCGGTCTGCTGGCGTTCGGCGCGGCCGAATCCTCGGCGCAAACTGTAACGCCTGCGCCCACCACCACCGAAGCGGTCCAACTGTCACCCTTCACTGTGACCTCCGAGAGGGACGCCGGCTACTACGGCGCCAACACGCTCTCAGGCACGCGCATGAACGCCAAGCTCGAGGACCTCGGCGCCTCGATCACGGTCATCACGAAGCAGCAAATGACCGACCTCGCGCTGCTCAACATGGACGATATTTTCTCCTATGAAGCCAGCACCGAGGGCACCGCGACCTTCACCAATTTCTCTTTCGACCGTAACGGCTCCGCTACCGACAACACGCAATATGATCCACTGACCGCCAACCGCATTCGCGGCGTGGGCAATGCGAATGTCTCCTTCGGTAATTTTGAGACGAGCGGTCGGACGCCGATCGACGTGCTTGAGGTCGATGCGGTGGAACTCGGACGCGGCCCCAATTCAAATATCTTCGGTATCGGAAATGCAGCCGGCACTGTGAACACGGTGCGGGCCTCCGCCAATCTCTCCAAGAATCGATCCCAGGTCAGCGCGCGCTACGACAGCTTCGGCGGCTATCGCACCAGCCTCGATCTGAATCGCGTGCTCAAACCCGGCAAGCTGGCGATTCGCGGCAGTGCCGTCGCGCAGCGCGACAGCTTTCAGCTCAAACCGTCGGGTTACCAGACCGAGCGCTACAACGGCATGATCCGTTTCAATCCTTTCAAGACGACCAGCATCTCCGGCTCCTACTCCTACTACCATAGCTACGGCAACCGCCCCAACACGACCACGCCGCGCGAGTCGATTACCTCGTGGCGCAATGCCGGATCCCCGACGTGGGACCCGGTGACTGCTTCGGCGACGGTGAACGGGGTCACAACTGCTGGCGTGCCCAACACGCTCAACCGAGATCGCTTCCCCGGGAATTCGGTGTTCATGCTGGATCAAAACGGTCTGTTCTATTGGGGACCGTCTCGTTCTTCGCTCGCCGCCACAAACTCGTCTCCCGCCTCACAGAACGGGCCTGCATTTTTCGAGGCACCGGCGCTCGACCCCAGCGGCTACCGGGTTTCCCAGCCGCTGGTGAACGACTTTCCACCACTGTCATCGAAAGCAATCTACGATTGGACGCGCATCAATTTGGCTGCACCCAACCATCAGGACGACAAGAGTGAAATCGCCTCCGTGCTGGTCGATCAATTGCTTTTGTCGACGGATCGGCAGCATGCGTTCGTCCAGCTCGGTTGGTTTCGGGAACAGACCGACCGCCACGTCCGCAACGTCATCGCCGGTGGCACACTGAGTCAGGCAATTCTGCAGGTCGATGTGAACAAGAACCTCCTCGATGGCAGGCCCAATCCGGGTTTCCTCCGCCCCTTCATCAACAACATCAACCAAACGGTCACCAACCCTCTCGATCGCGACACTTATCGCGCGCAGCTCGCATACAATCTCGACTTCACGAGAGACAAAAACTGGCTGCGCTGGCTCGGCCGCCACGAACTGGGCGCCTTCATCGAGTATAAGGACTTCAAGTCCTGGAGCCGCACAAGCCGCGATGCGATCATCGACGATCATCCTTGGTTGAACAACGCGGTCCGCGCCGCCGCCGGATTGCCGATGAGGGACGGGCGCACCTTGCCTCAGGGCACCACGATGGCCCTGCCGAACTTCTTTTTCTACATGGGCGACAATCAGGGGCAGAACGTCGACTATGCGCCCTTCGATTATCAGACGCCGGGCACCTATCCGTTTACCTGGGGTGCAAACAGTGCAGGACAGATGGTCACCGAGCAGGCGCGGCTCGCGTCGGCCTACAGTGGTAGCAGCCGTTCCTGGCAGATTCTCAAGAGCCGTGGCGTAATTCTTCAGAGTCATTTTCTTAACGATCGGGTGGTGACGACCCTGGGCCTGCGGCGCGATGCCCGCTACGCTCAGGCCAACGCGCCCGTCTACATAAATCCCGACGGCTACACGGTCGATGAGAAGTCTTTTCTCAGCTTTCCGACCACCGACTGGCTTCTGAGCAAAGGCCCGACGCGCAATGTCGGCGTGGTGGTCAAGCCGGTGAAGTGGTTTAGCGTGTTTGCCAACAAGTCGGACAGCTTCCAGCCGGCAACGATACAAACCGACGTCTATTTGAAGAATCTGCCCGATCCCAGCGGCACGGGCAAAGACTACGGTTTTGCGCTCAGCCTGTTTGCCGGCAAGCTCGTGATCCGGGCGAACCAATACGACACCCGGCAACTTCGCTCCCGCACGGGCAACGCCGGCATCATCGCCACCCGCATGATTGGCATCGATCATATTGGGGGCATTAACAACCTGCCGGTGACCTCCTTCCCCGTCTACCAGCTGCAGCAGCAGGCGACGATCTGGGTCAACGCCGCTGCGACAGCGCAAGGCAAAACGCTCACCGCAAATGAAGTAAACTCACAAGTGGCCGCGATCATGCAGGTGCCGGTGAGCTTTCTAAATCAATTTCCATACAGCATGACGGCGACGCAGGACGTGATCGCGAAAGGTCGGGAGCTCGAGCTCAACTACAATCCGACAAAGTTCTGGACGATGAAGTTCAACATTGCCGAGTCCGAGTCGATTCAGGGCAACATCGGCAAAGAAGTTGCCCAGTATCTGGCTGAACGCATGAAAGTGTGGCAATCGATCATCGACCCGACCAACGGTCAGCCCTGGTTCACCTTCAGGTATCCCAACACCTCGCAGACCGCGGCTCAGGACGTAGCGGCAAATATCACAGCACCCCTGAATCTGGCGCTTGCCACGGAGGGTCTGTCGAATCCTCAAATCAGAAAATACCGGGCCAACGCCACGACCAACTTCCAACTGGCCGGGATCACCGAAAATTCCGTCCTGAAACGAATCAATGTCGGCGGGGCCCTGCGCTGGGAGGACAAGGGAGCCATCGGCTACTGGGGCAAGCAACAGTTGCCGGCCGTCATCACGGACTACGATCCCACGCGGCCGATTTACGACCAGTCGCACCTTTATGTGGACGCGTTTGCTGGCTATCGCACGCGGCTGTTTGGCAACAAGGTCGGGACAACGTTTCAATTCAACGTCCGTAACCTGACCGAGGGCGGTCGCCTGCAGCCCATCGCTGCGGATGCGGACGGATCTATCGCGGCGTGGCGGATTGTCAGCCGGCGCCAGTTCATCTTTACCACCACCTTCGATTTCTGAGAACGCAGCGACTTGGGGCGGCGCGCCAGAGTCTTTACAGTCTTTCGGACGGCAGTAGGGCGTTCCCTGCGCATCATCGTGACGCGTCCGCGTCGCCCTCTTGAATCCACCCACACACCTTTTATGATACGCCTTGGTTTGCTTCGCACTCTGGTTGTTTTCCTGACGGTCACGCCGGCTCTTTTGCCAGCGGCCGAACTATACGTCGCTCCTCAAGGGAATGACGCGAATTCGGGCAGCAGGGAATTTCCGTTCGCCACGTTGGAGCGCGCGCGCGATGCGGTGAGGGCAATGAATGCGGCCAAGACGTATCCTAGCGAAGGCGTCACCGTTTGGCTGCGCAGCGGCGTTTACCAACGCAATCACTCCTTCGATCTCGATGCGCGCGATTCTGGGAGAGCCCGCGCACCCGTCGTCTATGCCGCTAGTTCCGGAGAGACGGTGCGCCTCGTCGGCGGGCGCACGATTCCGGCATCGGCCTTTCGCCCGGTGACGGACCGCGCCTTCTTGGATCGCGTGATCAGTCGCGCCGCGCGGCGGCACCTGCTGCAGGTGGATTTGAAGGCGCTGGGCATCACGGATTATGGCGAACTGATTCCGGTGCATGCGGTGGATTTCGGTTCCAACACGCACTACGTGCCCGCGCCGCTCGAATTGTTCATCGACGGGAAAGCGGCGGCGTTGGCCCGTTGGCCGAACCGCAATGACGCGGCACCGATGCTCGGGTTGATCGAGAGCGCGGTGCAGGACATCGTAAAAGATGATAAGGGCGGGGCGAAGGAGTATTCGACGATGATCTTAAAAGACGTGCCGACCAAACCGTGGGGAACCGAAGGGAGCGGCGACTATCCGGCCTTGTTTCCGCAGCAGGCGATTTCGCATCTGAGCCAGTGGGGAGCTCTGGAAGATGCCTATGTCGTCGGCGGCTTGGTTCGGGCCTACGCGCACACGAGCCGGAAAATCGGCGCGGTCGATGCCAAGCAGGGCACCGTAACGTTCACGACTCCGATCCAAGTCTGGCCGACCTACAAAGACATGGCGAAGTGGTTCTATTTTTCCAATCTGCCAGAGGAACTCGATGTGCCGGGCGAGTATTATCTCGATCGGCGCACGGGCGTGCTGACGCTTTATCCGCCGGCCGGATTCAACGACAAGTCGGAGGTTGTGGTTTCGATGCTCAACGACGTGCTCGTCGCGATGGAGGGTTGCTCCCACGTACGCCTGCGCGGACTAACCCTGGAGGCAACGCGCACGAGCGCCGTCTACATCGAGCGCGGTGAAGACAACATCGTCGAGCACTGCGTCATTCGCAACACCGGTATCGCAGGCGTGCAGATCGGTTTCGGTTGGGACACCGGCTTGCCGGGAGAGTGGGCGGCGCAAGTCTCGCGTGGCGTCGTCGCTCCTCCCGAAGTCCTTGCCGCTGGCACTGGCAAACCGCTGCCGCGCCTCCCTGGCTCGTATCGGCATGTGCTCTGCACCGGGATGGAGCGACTGCCGAATCGCCTGCCGGGCGCTACGGCGTTGGATCGTCAGGGCGGGCTGGGCAACGGTCTCGATAGCTGCACAATCTACGACACCGGAATTGGCGGAGTGATTCTCGGCGGCGGCGATCGCAAAACGCTGACACCGGCGGGGAATTTTGTGCGCAATTGCGACATCTCCCGCACAGACCGCCGCGTGCACATGTATGCCGAAGCGGTGGTCGTGGACGGGTGCGGTAATGTCGTGGAAGGAAACTATCTCCACGATAACTACGGCGGGCTGCTCTACTTCCTCGGCAACGATCACCTCATCCAGTTCAACGAGATCTGTCGCGGCCTGACCGCGTCCAAGGACGGCGGAGTCGTCGAGACGCGGCAGAATCCGAGCATGCTCGGCAACCGGATTCGTTTTAACTATTTCCATCACAACGAGCGGGGCAGTCCCGACCACAACGCGCAGAACTGCACGATCTACCTCGATAACAGCACCCACGGCGTGGAAGTTTTCGGCAATGTATTTTTCCGCAACATCGGCCGCACCGTGGCGCCGTGGAGTCGCGCGCAGATCGGAGTTACCCAGGGACACAATCACGTCATTGCGAACAATCTCTTCATCGACAACCCCGGGGTAAGGATCAATGACGGTGGTAACTTCGATACGACGCGCAAAACCTTCCAGGCGGGCGTCAACATGCTGGCAAAGGATGTCGATGTGACCGCGCCGCCGTATTCGACCCGCTATCCCGACTTCGCCAAGACTTACCTCGGTGTGTTGGTGAACAACGATCCAACCACGCCGCTCCACAATCGCGTTTTCAACAACGCCCTGATCGGCAACAACGAGGGCGTCGGCCCGAGCCGTTACCCCGACAAGGACTACCGTCACCACAACGTGGAGATCGACACCGATCCCGGCTTCGTCAACGAGGCTGCCGGCAATTTCGCCCTTCGCCCCGACTCGCGAGTGTTTAAGGAAATCCCCGGTTTCGTGCCGATCCCGTTCGAGAAAATGCAACGCGCCACCGCCACTCGATGAAACACCGCCTCGCAGTCCTCTCGGTTCTAATGTTGCTTTCGCCATCGCTAGGCGCCCAAGACTCGGCCCCCAAGTTGATTCGTGAGCGGATTGAGTGGCTTGATACGAATGTCGAGGAAACTGAGCGCAGCGATTTACCGCGGGTGTTGTTCATCGGCGATTCGATCTCCGCCGGATATCGTGGACCGGCAAAGGAAGCGCTGAAAGGCCACGCGTATTTCGGTTTCCTTTGCACGTCAGCTGCCCTTGGCGATCCCACGCTGTTCGATCAAATGAATTTGCTGCTGGGCCAATACCATTTCGACGTGATTCATTTCAACGTCGGCATGCACGGCTGGGGCTACAGCGAGGATAACTACCGCGCCGCTTTTCCGAAACTCCTCGCGTTGCTCAAAGAGAAGGCTCCGGCCGCTAAGCTCATCTGGGCGACCACAACGCCGTGCCGAACGAACGGACCGAAATTTGAGCAGTTCGATCCGAAGAACGATCGGGTCAAGGCACGCAACCGGATCGCTGCAGAGTTCGTTGGCCAAGCTGGCATTCCGACGAACGACCTTTATGCCCTCGAGGAAAATCATCCCGAACGATCCAAGGATGGCGTGCATTTTACTGACGAAGGGAAGGCTGCGCAGGGCAAGCAAGTGGCGAAATTCATTGCCGAAGCGCTGTCCGTCGGCGGCAGGGGAACGGCCCCGTCACCAATCGGAACGTCTGAGGCAAAGAAGGCCCCCTGAAACTCCAATTTCCCTATGTCCATGCCCCGACTCCATTCCTTCCGCCGATTGACGACGCTCGCCGTCGCTATCGTCTCAGTTGCGAGTGCCGCGACCGACAAAATCAAAGTTTTGATCGTGGACGGTCAGAACAACCACCAGTGGGCCTCAACCACTCCGCTGTTGAAACGCATCCTCGAAGACACTGGCCGCTTCACGGTGGATGTCTCGACCTCGCCGGCGGGCAAGCCTCGCCCGCCCGCGCTGCCGAAAGACGCCACGGCTGCGCAGAAAACGGCCCACGAGGAGAAGCTTAAGAAATTTGCAGCGACCGAAGCCGTATACAAGGCCGCCGCTCCCACGCAGTGGGCGCAGTGGCGTCCGAAGTTCAACAACTATGCCGTCGTGGTTTCGAACTACAATGGCGAGAGCTGGCCCGCTGAGGTGCGCGACGCGTTCGCTGCTTACGTAAAAAACGGCGGCGGCTTTGTCTCTTATCACGCCGCCAACAACTCCTTCCCCGACTGGCCCGACTACAACGCCATGATCGGTCTTGGCGGTTGGGGCGGGCGCAATGAAAAATCCGGTCCTTACCTCCGGCTGCGCGCCGCCGGCTGGATCAGGGACACCACTCCCGGCCCCGGGGGCGGCCACGGAGCGCAACACGAGTTTCTGGTCGAGACGCGCGCCGACCACCCGATATTGCGCGGCCTGCCGGAAAAATGGATGCACGCGAAGGACGAACTCTATCATGGCCTCCGCGGCCCCGCGGAAAACGTCACCGTCCTCGCGTCCGCGCTCTCCGACAAAACCAACGAGCATGAGCCGATGCTCATGGTGATTCCGTTTGGCAAAGGCCGCGTCTTCCACACGGCACTCGGCCATGCGATCGATGCGGTGAACGGCCTCGGATTCCAAGTAACGTTCGCCCGCGGCGTTGAATGGGCCGCCACCGGCAGCGTCACGCTGCCCGCCCCGAAGCCCGGCGAACTTTCCGCCACGCAAGCTTCCCTGCGCCCGGTATCGGCGCGCTGACTCATCTTGTGAAGTCGGTGAATCTCTCCCGCACCGCAAAAAGCTCTCATGCATTGGCTCCGTTCCTCCTTCCGCGTCCTCGCAATCGCCTTCGCTGGCGCGGCCATGGCCGCCGACATCTCCCCGGCGGCCTCGACTCCGATCGCCGAGCCACCGCGGCTCCCGCCGATGCCCTCGCCGCCGTATCTGCCGGCGACCGAAAGCCTGAAACTGTTTGAGCTACCGCCGGGCTACCACCTCGAACTCGTGTTGAGTGAACCGCAGATCGCGGAGCCAGTGGTCACTGCCTTCGACGGCAATGGCCGCATGTTTGTCGCGGAGATGCGTTCCTACATGAAAGATATCGACGCCACCGACGAGAAAGCCCCCGTCAGCCGCGTCTCGATGCATTGGTCGTCGAAGGGCAACGGCGTATTTGATCGCCACTCGGTGTTTATCGACCGCCTCGTGTTGCCACGCATCCTTCTCCCTTTGCGCGACAGCCTCCTCGTGCAGGAGACCGACACCAACGATATCTTCGAATACCGCGACACCGACGGCGACGGCGTGGCCGACGAGAAGAAGCTGTTTTTCGCGGGCGGACCGCGCAAAGGAAACCTGGAGCACCAGCCGAGCGGACTCATCTGGTGCGCCGACAATTGGCTCTATACTACCTACAACCCCTATCGCATCCGGTGGACGCCGACCGGCATCGTCAAGGAATCCACCGCGCCCAACGGCGGTCAATGGGGGCTGACCCAGGACGACTACGGCAAGCCCTGGATCGTCAACGCGGGAGGTGAACTCGGCCCGATCAATTTTCAGCAGCCGATCGTCTATGGTG
>CALRZR010000098.1:0-23839 GCA_943372705.1 Opitutus sp. GAS368
CGGGATAAACCAGTTTCGGCAACACGACCCCGTGGCGCACATCGCACAGCGTATTACCGGTGTGGGTGTCCTTGAGCTTCACCGTCGCACCCATGTCGCCGGCGGTGAGTTCTTCGACCGGCGTGCGCAGCTTGCCGTTCAACCGGTAAAGCTGCCCGAGCCGTTCCGTGATGCGGCGGTCGCTGTTGTAGAGTTCCATGCCGCCCCGCACGGTGCCGGAGTAAACGCGGAAGATCGACAGGTCGCCGCTCTGCTGGTCCGTGAGCGTCTTGAACACATACGCCACCGGCTCCGTGCCGTTGAGCGCCACCAGACACGGGTCTCCGGTCGCCACTTCCTTCGCGCCGACGGTTTGACGGTCCTCCGGCGAAGAACCGAACTGCGCGATAAAGTCCAACAGTCGCGCCACACCGATATTCGTTTCTCCCGCCGTGCAAAACAGCGGGATAAACGCCTGCCGTTGCACCGCCGGGTGGATGCCCGTGCGCAGCACTTCCTCGGAAAGCCCGCCTTCGTCGAAGAATTTTTGCAGCAGCGTGTCGTCCGACTCCGCGATGTGTTCGATCAGCTCCTGGTGCATCGCCTTCACGCGCACCGACCACTCGCCCATCGCCGGCACCTCGGTGAACTTCCCCGAGCGATCGCCCGCGTAGTTCACGATCTCGCTGCGCAATACATCGAGCACCTGATGAAAGCCGGGGCCGCTGTCGACCGGCACCTGCATCGGAAAAATCTCCTGACCAAACCGCGTGCGGATCTCGGCCACCAGCGTGTCGAAGTCGTGCTGCTCTTTGTCGAGCGCGTTGACGACGATAATGCGGGGAATGCCGAACTGGCCCGCGTAGTCCCACATCATTTCCGTGCCGACGCCGATGCCGTGGCCCGCATGGATCACCACGACGGCGAAGTCCGCGACACGCAGCGCGTGAATGCCTTCGCTGCTGAAATCGAGGTAGCCGGGCGTATCGATAAAGTTGAGCTGCCGGCCGCGCCACTCGCAGTTGAGCAACGTGCCGTGGACAGAGATGTGGCGCTGCTGCTCACCGACGTGGTAGTCCGAAACCGTCGTGCCTTGGGCGACGCTGCCGAGCCGGTGCACGGCACCGCCGCAATAAAGCATGGCCTCGGCCAGCGTTGTTTTGCCCGAGGTGGCGTGTCCCACGAGGGCGAAGTTCCTGATTTCAGCCGGACGAAATGTTTTCATGGCGTGAAAGGTTTCGGGGTTCCGACCGGCCGGGCCGGGCCCCAGGTTGGGGGTTGCGACCGCAGCGTGCCGCCGCCGCGCGCCACCGTAAAGCGCCTTCACCGTGCGCCTCTTGCGGAACACTGCGCACCCATTGCCGCCCGCGTTTCCGCCAAAAAAAGACCGCCCGGAGAAACTCCGGGCGGTCGTAAAAACTCGCAGGCGTCCCTCGGCTCAGTCGACAAACAACTCGCTGATCGCCCACTGCCCGTCGGGGCGCTCGGCGGTGTTCTTGATGATCACATAGCGGGCCGTCGTGCCCTTCGGCAGATCGATCACGGTGCGGTTGCGTTGGCCTGCGCCGCTGACGACCGCTTTGCCGGGATTCTTGGGATCATCCGTTACAAACACTTCGTAACGCTCCGGGAAATCGCTGGTGCGGCCCGTCTCGTCGAGCGTGAGGCGGTGCAGCGGACGCGCCGACTTGAAATCGATCTCGATCCATTGGTCAGGCGTCACCGGCACGCGCCACTGCGTCGAGGTCTTTCCATCGAACATATTTTTCGCCGAGCCCTCGCTATCGGAAACGCGCGCTTTCGGCGGTCCAGCGAGGTTGGCGGTGATGCACAAAGCCGCGACCTTCGCCGCATCGGCGACTGCGGGCTCGCTCTGCAATTTCTCGACGAGGGCGAGCGCCGTTTTGTCGGACGCGCGGTTGAGCAGCGTGACGAGGCTCTTGCGTGCCGCGGCATCGGTGGAACCGGCGAGCAGTTGGCCGACCTGTTTCGTTTCCGTGGACGTCCATACCTCGCGGTTGCGCTCGAAGTAGCGGAGCGCCGCCTGGCTCGCGCTGCGGCGGGCCGACTCGACCTTCGCCTTTTCGGCGACCGTCACGAGCGACGCCTGCGCAGTATTGTCGGGCCAACGTGTAAGCGTCGCGGTTGCGGCGTCGGCCACCTTTGCGTCGGCGCCACTCGCGAGACGCGCCGCACATGCCGCACTTTCTTTGCCCCCGAGGCGGGACAGCAGCGGCATCAACTGCACCGCCGTGGTCGGAGCCGCTTTCTCCAGCGCTTCGTAGATGGGCAACGCGCGCTTGGCGGTATCGGGATTGCGCAACGTCACGGAAATCACTGCCCGCAGCGCGCGTGTCTGCTCGGCGGAATCGGTCGCCGTCGCCGCCCAATCGAGGACGAAAGCCTGATCGGACACCGGCGCCAAATCGCCCAACGCACTGATCGCCGCGACGCGGATGGCCACGTCGACGTCTTTGCGGCAGTCGCGCAGGAACGGGAGTCCTTCGGTGAGGTTGCGCGAGGCAATCTGCTCGATGAACACCGCGCGTTTCGCCGCATCGCCTTTCTGGGCACCGGCCAAAACCGCCTCGGAAACACCGGGGCCATTGAGCCGCGCCAGCGACGCCCGTGCGAGTTTCCCCGCATCGAAATCCGCGCCAGCCGCGATACCGACGAGGACCGCGACCAAATCGCGATCTCCGGGAACCAAGCCCAGTGCCGTTACCGCCGCCTCGCGCACACCTTTGTCGGCGTGCTGGGTGGCGGCGATGATCGCCTTGGTCGCGGCGGCTTCGCCGCGTCGGCCCAAAACCTCCAGAGCCGCGACCTGCGTCGGCGCATCCCAAGTTGCGAGTTTTGCGGTCAGCGCCTCAACAAGGCCGGGCGCTTTCGAGGCGTAGATTGCTTCGATGGCCGCCTGTTTCGCGGTCCAATCGGTGCCGCCAAGCGCTTCGGCGATGCGAGCCGACGCCTTGGCCGGTTCGAGATCAAGCAGTCCACGCAGAGCCGCCGCCCGCTGATGGGCGGCGAGCTGACGGTCGCGCGAGAGATCGGTCAGCACTGCGACGCCGTCGGCGACGGGCAGTTTCCGCACCGCGGCGATTTTGGCCGCGACCACCGCGGGAGTAGCCGGGGCTTTGCGGAGGGCGGCGAGCGCGTCGCCGTTGCCCACTTCGCCGAGCGCCGTCGCCGCCGCCGCACTCGTGGCCGCATCCTTGTCGGCGAGCAGTGCGGTGAGCGCAGGCATGGCCGAGGGCGTTGCCCGGCGGGCCAGCGTCACCAAAATGCCGAGACGCGTGCGGCCGGTCGTCTTGCCGAGGGCTTCCACCAAAACGGCGTCGACCGCCGCGCCGGGCGTGGGATCGAGCACGAGGCGCGCGATGTCGGATTCGCGTTCGTCGATGAGCATCGTTTTCAGCAGCGTAAGCGCGCTCGCGCTCGGCGTGCCGCCGGCCGCGAATAGGGCACCGAGGCGCTGGCACGCGGCTTGGCGTGCGGCGATCGAGCCGTCGCTGCGCTTGAGGAGCGCGAGAAGGCGTGTCTCGAGCGCCGCGAGTTTAGCGGTGTCGGTGCCGGCGGCGGAAATGTCTTTGTCGAGCGCGGCGAGCGCCGACTGGTCGCCCGAGTAGTCGAGGTCCTGCAACGGCACGGGCTCGACGGCAGTGGCCGTTTTCGAGTCAGCGGCCGTGACGCTGCTCGCGAGGAGCAGCGCCGACAACACGCCGACAGAGCGGACTGGACGGAAGAAAAAGGTGGTGCGCATGGGGGTGGCGTCTGGTCAGCGATTAGAGGAGCGCGTAAGGAGCCCGGCGGGGGCGGTCGAGCAGGCGTGCGGCCATCGGATCGCCGATGATCTCCTCCTTGGCTGGGTCCCAACGGATCGCGCGGCCGAGGCGCTCGGCGATGCCGCTGAGATGGCACACCGTCGCGGTGCGATGGCCGATCTCGACGTCCGTGATCGGCCGTTGGCGCGTGCGCACACAGGAGAAGAAATCGGAGTGGTGATTCTCGCTGGCGTAGAGGTGAACTTCTTCGCCGCGGAGGCGGCGCGTCGCGAGCGCGGGCGGGGTCGTCTCAAACTCGTCGTTGCGCGAGACCGAGACCGTGCCCTTGGTGCCGGTAAACTCGATCATGAACTTCTGCCCGTCTTCGTAGCGTTCGACGCGCACACCGTTGGCGTAGATGTGCGTCTGGTAGGGCGCGCCCTCGAAGCCTTTGGGGATAAACTGCACCGGCCCGGAGTCGTCCATGCCGAGCGCCCATTGGATGATGTCAAAATGGTGCGCGCCCCAGTCGCCGTTCTTGCGCGCGCCGTATTCCCAGAAACAGCGCCAGCCGCCGCCGTAATTTCCGAGGATGCGTTTCTCATGGTAGGGACGCCACGGGGTCGGCCCGAGCCAGCGGTCATAGTCGAGATCGGGCGGTATCGGCTGCGCCGGCAAAGCCGCGGGCAAGGGAAACTCGCCGAGCCTCGTGCGGATGCGCGTGATATCGCCGATGAGGCCGTTGCGGACGATCTCGGCCGCTTTGCGGAACGAGCCGTTGGAGCGCTGTTGCATGCCCGATTGAAAAATCCGGCCGTGTTGGCGCGCCGTGTCCACCAGCATGCGGCCTTCGCGGACCGTGAGTGTGATCGGCTTTTCGCAATACACGTCCTTGCCGGCCACCATCGCCGCGCGCGCGACCGCCGCGTGCCAGTGATCGGGCGTCGTGACGAAGACGACGTCAATGTCGTCGCGGGCCACGAGGTCTTCGTGTTTGGAGTAAATATCGACGCCCTTGTAGGTGCCCTTGTCCTTGTCGGCCGCGTAGGATTTTTCGATGCGGGCCTGGGCCTTCAGGGCCTTGGAGCGCCACACATCGGCCACCGCGAGGATCCGGCAATCGTCGCGCCCGAGCAGCGTGCCGATGTGGCTGTTGCAGATCAGGCCGTTGCCGACGAGACCGACTGTGAGGCGGTTGCTCGGGGCGCTCTTGCCGAAAAGCGACGCCGGGAAAATGTTCGGCGCGGCGGCGTAAGCGATGATGCCGGCGAGTCCGCGTTTGAGGACCGTGCGGCGTGTGAGGGGGTTGACGGAGGGATGCGACATGGTGGGGAAGCGAAAACAACAATGCGCTAAGATTAACGGACAGGGCCGGAACCGACTGCGCAAATGCTGGCGATTGCTCGCCGTGGATTGCTTCTCAATCAGCCGTGGAATCCGCGCGCTGCCGAGGAAAAAGATGGTTTGCGTCAACTATGCCCCGCACGCGCCCGCCGACTCAGCGCCGCGCCGGCCTGGCGGTGCTCTCCCGCACGATCAGCGCGGTCGGAAAAACTGTCTGCGATGGTCGCGCCGTGGTTTTCCCTTCGATCCGCTGAATCAGCAAACTCGCGGTGCGCGCAACCATGTCCTTGATCGGCTGCGAAATCGTCGTGAGCGCCACCGGCAGGTATTCGCCGAGCGGGATGTTATCTACACCGATCACAGAGAGATCACGCGGCACGCTGAGTTTTTCGTCGGCCGCCGCCCGCATCGCGCCAATGGCCGAGAGGTCGTTGAGCGCGATCAGCGCCGTGGGGCGTTTCGCTTTCGTGCTGCGCAGAAGGTCGCGAAACGCATCCCGCGCGCTGGCGATGTGATGCTCGCAGCGGACAAACGAGATGTTCTCCGCCGGAATCCCCTTCGCGCCGAGGAAGCTGCGGAAGAGTTCGGGGCGCTTGCCGTCGTCCTGACCTTTCGCGAGCGCACACAGAAAGGCGAAGCGCTCGTGGCCCAGCGCGATGAGGTGCTCGATCGCCTGCGCAAACCCGTCGGAAAAATCGCTCACCACGGAATCGACAGGCAGCGCCACATCGGGTTTCGCCGCAAGCGCGACCGCCGGCGGTCCACTCTGCGCAAGCCCCGCGAGGAAGGGCCGGTGCAATTCCGGATCACTCACGATCAGCGCCACGCCGTCGACCTGCCGGTCGAGGATCGACTGAAAACTGTGCTGCTCCGCTGCGAGGTCGTTGCGGCTGTGCTCAAGGATCAGGTCGTAACCGTGGGCCGCGACCGCTTGGTCGAGCGAATCGGCCAACACGGGGTAGAACGGGTTGTGCAGATCGGGCACCACGAGCCCGATCGTGTTGTAACGGCCGAGACGCACCCCGAGCGCGGCCTTGCTGGGGCGGTAGTTCAGTTCCTTCGCCGCGAGCAGCACGCGTTCGCGCGTCTCCTTCGAAGCCCACGAGTCGGGGCGATTGTTGAGAATGGTCGAAGCCGTGTTGGGGGCGACTCCGGCACGGGCGGCGACGTCGATCAGGCGGGCTCTCATGGATGTTCCTCCAGAGGAACGGCCCGCCGCGCCGCGAGCAATGTCTGAATCTCCGCCACGCGCGCCCGCGAGAGGGAATACCACCCGATACACGCCATCGCCCCCACCAGCCCGACCAGCGGCGTCGCAATGAGCATCACGCGCAATTGCGCCAGCACCGCTGCGCCGGGCGTCGTGCTCGCCTCGTAGCCACAGCGCGTGACTAGGTAGGCACCGAGCAATGCCGCGACGGCAAACGCCACTTTCTGCTCCAGCGCGAACACTGCTCCAAACATCCCTTCGCGCCGTCGCCCCGTCGCGAGTTCGTCGCTGTCACATACGTCGGCATTCATCGTCGCCGACATCAGCCACACGCCCTGCATGCCCCAGCCGATGAGAAATTGCGACGGCACCGCCCAGTAGGGATGCGCCGGCAGCAGCGTCCACCACAGCGACGCAAACCCGACCGCGCCAATCGCCAGCGCCACGATGGCCGCCCCGCGTTTCCCGAGGCGCACCGAGATTGCCGTGTTGACCGGCACTCCTGCCAGCGAACCGAGCATCTGCGACATCCCGAGGTAACCCGTCAGATCCGCCGCCGCGTCCTGGTTGCCCTGAAACAGGAAATAGATGCTCACAAGCAGCGACACCGTGACCGGCGAATACATACCGACCGTCGCACAGAAATTCATGCCGAGCATGTGGAGAAACGGCCGGTTCCGCAGCGTCGCCCACAATGCGGTGCGCAGTGAAATCTTGGTCGGGGCCGCCGTCACCGTTTTTTCCCGACACGTGAGCGCCGGCACGAGACAAGTGATCATCACCAACAGCGCCACGCCCCCACCTACCCAACGCGCGCCGACCAGAATCGCCTCAGACGTCGCCGCCGCGGAGTTCGCCCCGCCACCGCCACCGACGAGCAGCGCAAGTTTGTAGAGCCACGGCAGGCCGAGTCCGCCCACGAGCCCGACCATCATCCCCCACCCTTGGAGCCGCGTGCGCTCGTGATAGTCGCTCGTGAGTTCGAGCCCCAGCGCGCGATACGGCACGAGAAACAAACTGTAGGCCGCGTAGAACAGCATCGTCGCCCCGAGAAAATATCCGGCAAGCGCCGCGTGGCTCCACCCCGACTGAGTCGACGGCAGCCAGAGCAGCGTCATCGTGATCCCGAGGCCGACTGCGCCGACCAACACAAACGGCCGGCGCCGCCCCCAACGCCCGCGCCAATTGTCGGACCAGTGTCCCACCACCGGATCGAAAAACGCATCGAGCAACCGCGGCACTGAGAGCGCCCACCCGACCAACTCCGGCGGCACCCCGAGCGCCACCGTGTAAACCGCATCCTTGAGCTGCCCGATGGTATTGCCCGCGTAGTTGTCGCCAAGCGACCCCAGCGCCCACGTGAACTTCGTGCGCGTCGGCAGGCGCCCGGAGTCCGGCGTTTTCTGGGGTAGATCGGATGACACGCGCACCATCGGAAGCCCACGATGCGACAGCCTCACCGCTCCGTTTCCAACCACCAAGTTGCTTCGCAGTTAGGTGGGCCGGCACGTCCCTGTGCCGGCATGGGAAGACCTCGAACACTACAACCATGCGAGCACAGAGACGCGCTCGCCCACCGTTGTCAGTCTAGCGCGTGCGCCTAAATATACGTGCTCCCTTCTCGACGCACCGCCGTCCTACGGCTGCGCGTTCGCACGGTTGAGCACCTCGATCCGCGGGTCGCTCGCGGCGGGGCGGATAGCGGACGCATCGCCGAGGAGTTTTTTGCGCAGGTCGACGAAGGGGCGCGCGCGGGACTCTTTCGCGGGATCGTAGGCCGGGTTGAGCAACGGTGTGTATTTCACGGCGACCTGGGTATCGAGCCATGTGTTGAGTTTGCGGAACAGATCGAGCGCTTTGGCCGGCTGCGTCTCGGCGAGGTTGTGCTCTTCGCGCCAGTCGTTCTTCAGGTCGTGGAGATACAGTTTCCCGCTCCAGTCGAAGATGAGTTTCCAATCGCCTACGCGAATCGCCGAATGCGGCGCGGGAGGCAGGCCGTCGTCGGGATGCACGATGCCGACGTTGAAGGGATAGTGCCAATAATGCGTGTCTCGCGGGTAGCCGCGGCGGGTGTTGGTTCGATCGGTCAGCAGAGGGGCGAGGCTGCGACCGTCGATGCGCGCGTAGTGCGGTGCGGGGTCGTGTTGGGTGAGTTCAAGGAGGGTTGGGAAAAGGTCGGCATAATCGACCGGCACATCGCACCACTGACCGGCGGCGATTTTGCCGGGCTGGCGGAAGATCAAAGGCACGCGGATGCCGCCCTCGAACATCATTGCCTTGCCACCCTTTAGCGGCGCGTTGCAGGTCGCGGTAGGATCGGTGTAGGTGACGCCGCCATTGTCGCTCATGAACACGAGCAGCGTGTCGTCGGCGAGGCCGGTCTGTGCGAGCGTGTCGAGGATGCGCCCGACGGAATCGTCGAGGCTCTTCAGCATCGCAGCGTAAACGGCGTTGGCCTGGCCGTTCCAACCGCGCGTCGCCTTCTTCTCAAAGTAGGCGATGTCGGCGGCTTTGCCCTGAAACGGCGTGTGCACCGCGAGGTGGCAGAAATAGAGGAAGAACGGCGCGCGGTCGGGCGCCGCCGGTCGCGCGGCCTGCTCGCGGAGATAACGCACGGCGGTCTCCGTGAGCGCATCGGTGAGATAATCGTGCCCCGTATCCGGACCGGCTTTACCGGCGAGCAGCTCGGGCTGCGACATTTTCGCGTGTTTCTTCACGCGGCTGTCCCAGACGCCGCGCCATTTGAAATATGGCGAGCCACCCTCGTCGGTGTAGGCGAGCGCCTCGAAGCCTTGGTCTTGCGGCTGCCAACCGCGCGCGCCGTGGCCGCCGAGGTGCCACTTACCGATGAACGCCGAACGATAGCCGGTGAGCGCCTCGGCGATGGTGATTTCGTCGCGACCTTGGTCGAGCGGCTGACCGGAGGGCAACCCTTCGAGCGTCGAGCCGTTGAGCAGGGCCTGCTGAATCTTGATCGGGTCGCCCCAGTAAAGCGCGTCGTTGGCGAGATAACCGGACGGCGGAGCGATGCCTTGGTTGTAGAACGACCGCACGGTATTCGGCGTCGCGGTCGTCACGCCGATGCGCGCCGCGATTTTTCCCGTGAGCAGCCCCGCGCGCGTCGGCGAACAGAGCTGGCACGCGTAGGCCTGCCCAAAGGACGTGCCTTCGCGCACGAGGCGATCGATGTGCGGTGTCTCGAAAAACATCTCCGCCGTCTTCGCCCCGGTGAGGCGCGCCGCATAGGCGTTGATGTCCACGTAGCCGAGATCGTCGGCGAGGATGAAGACGATGTTCGGTCGTTTCGCCGCAGCAGCCGCGGAGACCGACGTGAGGCCAATCGCGAGGACGCACGCGGCAAGGGCGAGCGAGCGCAGGTTCATGGCGTGGCGCGGACGGTAAAGCGATACGTGCCCGCGCCGACCTCTACCTTGAGATCTCCGTCGGCCGCGGCGAACGAGCGGATGCCCGGGATCTTCGCCGTGGCGAGCGGCGCGCTGCCCTCGGTGGTGCGCTCGGCCGTGGCGCCGGGCAGGAACACGCTCGCGGTGGTGTTGGCGGGGATCGTGACGTCGAGCGTGAAGGTGCCGCCGTCCAGTTTCCACGCGCTCGCGATGCGGCCGTTGATGGAATCGTAGTGCGCCTTCACCCAGTTGATCGGCGTCTGGTCGGGATTGCTGCCCGGGGTCGGCGGACGCGGACGGATCACGATGCGACGATAGCCCGCGCCGTCGGTGTCGATGCCGGCGAGCACGCGGTAGCCCCACTCCATCACGGCGCCAAACGCGTAATGGCTGAAGCTGTTCATCGCGGAATTCTGTTTGCCGTTGGCGCCGTTGAACCCGTGCTCCGTCGTGTAGCTGTCCCAACGCTCCCAGACGGAATTCGCGCCATTCGAGACTTCGTAGCCCCAGCTCGGAAATTTCCGGCTCTGGAAAAGCCGCACGGCGAGATCGTGCTGACCGTTGGCGGTGAGCGCAGGGAGGAGCGACTTGGTGCCGAGGAAACCGGTCGCCATGCGGTGGTCGTTTTTCGCGATGCGCGCGGCGAGCGTCGCGCTGGCGACCGCGAGATCTTTCTGCGGAATCAGTCCGACGGAGAGCGCGAGCACGTAGGCCGACTGCGTGTCGACCGTGAGCGTGCCGTCGGGCTTCCGATAGGTCTTGGTAAACGCGGCCTGCGACTTCGCGCGGCGCGCGCGGTAGTTCGCGGCCTCGATCGGGCGTCCGATCGCCTCGGCCATCTCCGCCATGAGTGTGCAATCAAGCACGTGGTAGCAGGTGTCGATAAACTCGACGGGCGTGTTTTCGTTTACGTTGAGCCAATCGCCCCACGGATTGCCGAGACTCGTGCCCAGGCCCTCGGGCGTCGTCGTGCTGGCGAACCGCCACTCCATGAAGCGCGTCATCGAAGCCCAGTGGCGCTCCAGCATGCGCGCGTCGCCATAAGTTTTCCAAATCGTCCACGGGCAGATGATGCCCGCATCGGTCCAGCCGGTGCCGAAGGTTTTGCCGCCGCCGCCGTGCGCCATGGGATACGGCGCGTAGTCGGGATAGGCGCCGAAACTGCGCTGTGACTCGACGACGTCGTCGATCCACTTCGTGAAAAACGCGGCGACATCGGCGTTAAACGTTGCGGTGCGCACGTAGGCCTGCGCGTCGCCCATCCAGCCGAGGCGCTCGTCGCGCTGCGGGCAGTCGGTAGGGATTTCCACGAAGTTCGCGCGCTGCGTCCATTGGGCGTTGCGGCCGAACTGCGTGAGCACGGGATCACTGCACTCAAAATTTCCCGCGAGCGGCGTGTCGTTGTGCAACACGAGACCGGTGATCGCATCGAGCGCGGGCTTCGCGGCGAGGCCGGTGAGCTCGACGTATTGGAAACCGTGATAGGTGAAACGCGCCGTCCAGGTCTCGCCGGCCGCGTCGCCCTTCAGCGTGTAGAAATCCGTCGCGCGCGCCTTGCGCAGATTCTCGGTCATGATCGTGCCGTCTTTGTGAATCATCTCGCCGTAGCGCAGGCGGACTTTTGTGCCGGCGGCGCCGATGACTTTGAGGCGGACGAGGCCCGCAAAATTCTGCCCGAGATCGAACACGTAGACGCCGGGCTTCGGCTCGGTGAGTTTCTTCGCGGGTAACTCCTGCGTGACGCGGATCGGCGGCGCGGAATACGCCTGCATCTTCGGCGGTTTCACAAAGCCGAGATCCATGTCGCGCTGGCCGGCGGCGTCGGAGTAGACGGCCTTGGCCCGCGGATTCGAGGCCGCCGCAACGGCCGGCGCCCACGACTTCGCGTCGTAACCGGCCGCGGCCCAGTTACCCAATTCCGCGCGCGCATCGTAGGACTCGCCCATGATGATATCCGCCTCGCGCGTCGGGCCGCGGTCGGTGACGCGCCACGTGGTGTCGGTGATGACGGTTTCATGCGTGCCATCAGTGTAGTCGATTTCCAACTGCGCGGCGAAGGCCGGCGTCTTGCCGTAGAAATAGCGGCCCACTTTGTTCGGGCCATAGCCGACGAGCAGCGCGTAACCGACATATCCCGAATACCAACCTTCGGCGACGACGGCGCCGAGAGCGTTGGCGCCGCCCGAACGCACGAGCGCTGTCACGTCGTGGCTGCGGTAGTAGGCGCGGAGCAGATAGTCCGACCAACCGGGCTGGAAGTAGTCGTCCCCGACGCGTTTCCCGTTGCAGTAAAGATCGTAGATGCCGAGCGCCGAGGCGTAGACCACAGCGCGGCGCACGGACTTCGCGGCGGAAAACTCTTTCCGGTAGTGGCGCGGCGCCGGGAGGTGCAGCGTCTTGCGGTCGGTGTGCAGCGGGGCGTCGTCGCGATACGAAATCCACTCGGCGAGCCAGTCGCCGGCCTGCAAAAACCCCATCGACCAACGCGCCGGCGCGCTCCACTCGGAGGCTGCGCCGGACTCGTCCCAGATTTTTACCTGCCAGAAACACTCCGCACGCGACGCGAGCGCACGGCCCGCGTAGGCGATCTGGTTGGTGGCGTTGCCAGCCTCCCCGGCGACGCGCCCGCTGTCCCAGAGATCGGCCTCACCCCCAGAGAGTTTCGCAGCGGAGGACGCGACGCGGACTTGCCACGCCGTCTGCGCGGCGCCGCGGCGGGCCGATTCCACGCGCCACGAGAGGCGCGGCGTCGGCGAATCGATATTATCGGGCGCGACGAGGTATTCCGTGCGCAACGCCGTGGGCGCAAGCGACTGGGCGCGCGCAGTCAGCGGCGCGAGCAAGAGCAGCGTGGTGAAACCGAGAGCGAGAAAGCGTTTCATTTAAGAGGGGCCGGGGCGACGGGTGGGAGGATTTTGAGCAGGAAATTGCGATATTCGATTTTCATCGGCGGTCCGACGTGCACCTGCACACCGATGAGCCCGGCGGCGGTGCGCGCGGCGGCATCCTCGTCGATGACGACGCTCATGACGTGACCGTTGACGATATGAGTAAGGACGTTGCCGCGGATGATGAGGTGAACCTGGTTCCAGTCGTTCGCGCGCACGAAAGCAGCGAGCGCGTCCTTCTCGCCGACGGCGCCGATGATCGCGCGCTTCGCTCCGTCGCCCGCGCGCGTGATTTGCCCGCGCACCGCGAGAAACGTCCGGCCGCGCTCCTCGTAATTGTTCCCCGTGTAGCGATTGGTGCCGTCGATGTCGCACTGGTAGCCCTTCAGTGCGAAAGCCGGCGTCGGAATCTCGACGCTACGGTAGTTGATCCCGCTATTGCCCGCCGCGCTCACGCGATACTCGACCTTCAGTTCAAAATCCGCCGGCGCGCCGCCGCGCCAGATCGCGAAAGTATTGGCCTTCAGCAGAGTCTCCGGCGTGACCACGCCCACGAGCATCCCGTCCTCGACTCGCCAATACTTCGGGTCGGCGTCCCATCCGGCGAGCGACTTGCCGTCAAAGATCGGCACGAAGCCCGCCGTGTCGGCCCCGGCGGGCTCAGGATAACTCTGCGCGGCCGATGCCGGCACGGAACAAGCGAGCAGCGCAACGGCGAGGCCGAGCACGGCGAAAACGAAACGGATGGGGTGAGGTTTCATGGGGAATCATTTTTGCACGACGACGATGCCGACAGGGGCGGCGATCTGGGATTTGACCGAGCCATCGGCCTGGCGCTCGTGGCGGACCTTGATCGGCCCAAACGGCGTGGGATAGGTGCCCTCGGCCCACTTGAGACGACCGAGCTGCGGGACGATGCGCACGCGTTTGAAGCCCGGCTCCAGCGGCATGACGCCGAGCACATTTTCACTGAGCCACGCCGTCGGACCGCTCGCCCAGCCGTGGCAGAGACTGTGCCGGAATCCGATATAGCAATACGCGCCGTAGCCGCCGTGCACATCCTTTTTCCCCTCGGGCACGAGCTCATCGATACGCGCGGCGTTCTTGATCCAATCGAGATCGAAGTCCTCCCAAAACGTGGTCGCGCCGAGATCGAGCATCGCCCCCCAATACGTCGAGATGAACTCGAGCGCAGTGTTCGTTTCGCCCGCCTTGGCGAGTGCTTGCAGCACGTAGAATCCGTAGAATGTAGAGACGTTCTTCGCGCCTCCCACCTTCAGCACTTCGTCCGCGGTTTTCTTCGCGTCGCGCATTCCTGCAAGCGACAGCAGCGCGGCGCCGGACTTTGAGGCGTTGACCTCGGGCACAACTTTCCGCCCGCGGTTCGCCGCCTCGTTGCAGAGCGCCGCGGTCGCCGAATCATCGAGGACGTTCATCAGGCGCGCGCCGGATTCCAATGTCATCACGAGCAGCCCCTGCAGGCCGGCCGTGACGCCCTGTTTGTTCGGCGAACTCGGCCAATCGAGGAACCTCATGCCGTTGATCTTCTCGCGGCCATCGGGGCCGATCAGCGCGGCGAGTTTTTTGAGGAGCGCTTGGAGGTAGGTTTTCTGCGCGGCGAGATACGCGCGGTCGCCGTGATGCATCCACCACTGCTCGTGGATCAGCACCCACCACATCGAGTAGGAGCTAATGCCGTTCATCCATTCCGACACCGGCGTGATGTCACGGGTGAGATCGAGGCTGCGCGGCACGACATCGTTGAAGCCGAACACCGCGTTAATCGTGGCCACCTCCGGATGCATGTCGCCGATCCACACGAGGCGGTCGCGCTTCACGCCGTCCCAGAGGTATTCCTGCATGTTAAGGTGCACCGTGTAGGCGCCGACTTTCCAGATCTGGTTGATGCGCTCGTCGTCGCAACGGAAGGAGCCCACCTGCGGCACGTCGCGAATCTGCAACACCGCGTGCACTTCGCTGAGCTGCACCTCGAGCTTGGGGTCCACATTGTCGATGCGCACAAAACGAAAACCGCTGGGCCCGATCGTAGTTTTGCCGAGCCAGGGCAACCGCACGACTTGATCGCGGAGCGCGTGATCGTTCTGCGCGTTAGGGTCGCCGCCGAGTTCGGCCATCGCCTCCGCGACTGACTCGCCGAAACGAATACGCACGAGCGGCGGCTCCTTGTCCTTCGTCATCGGCGTGATGATCTCCACGTTGCCCGAGATCTGCGTGCCGAAATCGAGCACGATGGCGCCACCGGCGGCGCCCTGCGCAGCCGGCGCGAGCACGCACGGCGGCTGCGGATTTTTCAGGACGGCCTGACCGAGCTTTGGGCCGAGCAAATCCTGCGCGTGCTTCGTGCCACTTGGGCTCGTCCACACCACCCGCGTCGGCGGCATCACCCACGCACTGAGCGGACTCGCCTGCGGCTTGCCGGCAGTTCCCGAGGGAAACACCGGTGCCGCCAAAATCGGCGCGAACGCCACCGAGCAGAACAAAAGAACAACGAGGCAATGTCGGACAGCAGAGAGTTGGGGCATGGAAATATAAAACGAGGGGTAGACCGAAAGCGTCGATGCGCGTCTACCCGCGGCGGCTGAGCACGTCCCGCTCGTAGCGTTTGACGTCGGCGATCCACGCGTCACCCACCGGCACGTCTTGCTCGGCGCAGTAGTAGTCCCACACCGCGCCGAACGGCAACGTCTTGGCATCTTCCATCAGCGCGAGGCGCGTGGTGAAGTCCCCTTCCCGCTCGGCCGCTTTGAGCCGCTCCACCGGTGCGATCAACGCGAGCATGAGCGCCTTCTCCATATTGCGTGTGCCGATGACCCACGCGGCCACGCGGTTGATACTCGCGTCAAAATAATCGAGGCCGATGCGCACGCGGTCCGTGAATCCGCCCCACACAATCTCCTGCGCGATCGCCTGCAACTCGTCCGTGAGCGTGACCACATGGTCGCTGTCCCACCGCACACCGCGCGAGACGTGCAACGCGATTTCCGGGAGAAACTGCATCACCGAGGAAATCTTGTCTGCGATGCCCTCGGTCGGGTGATAGTGCCCCGCATCGAGCGTCAGCAATTTCTTCCGGCTCACCGCGTAGGACAGATAGAATTCGTGCGAACCCACGACGTAGCTTTCCGAGCCGATACCGAAGAGCTTCGGCTCCACCGCGTCGACGTTCAGCTTCGGGTCGATGCGCTTGGCAAACACCGCATCGAGCGATTCCGCGAGCCGCGCGCGCGGGCCGCTGCGATCTGCCGGCGAGTCTTTCATCCCGTCCGGAATCCACACATTGGTCAGACAAGTCTTGCCCAGCGCCTTGCCGATCGCCGCACCGATTTCGCGCGCGCGTATGCCGTGCTCGATCCAGAACTGCCGCACCGCCTGGTCTTGGTGCGCGAGGGTGAAACCGCCCTTGACCAGTGGGTGAGAAAAATACGTCGGGTTAAAATCGATGCCGATACCGAGGCCTTTCGCCCACGCAATCCACGACTGAAATTGCGCCGCACTCAGCGCGTCGCGGTCGACCGGTTTGCCCTCACATTCGGCGTAGGACGCGTGCAGATTGATGCGTTGCGTGCCCGGGATGAGCGAACGCGCCCGCTCAAAATCCCCGCGCAGCTCCTGCGGCGTGCGCGCCTTGCCGGGATAGTTGCCGGTCACCGCCAAACCGTCGCCGAGCGCCCCACCCGCGTGTTCGAAGCCGCCGACATCGTCGCCCTGCCAGCAATGCATCGAAACGGGAATGCGCGCGAGCGCCTTGAGCGCTTGATCGGTATCGACGCCGAGTGCGGCGTAACGTTCGCGAGCCAATGCATAGGCCTTTTCAACGGACTTGGATTTCATGGGAGGAAAATGAAGGCACCGGGGAAGCGACAATTGAAAGCACGATTTGGCGGGATTGAGCACGGCCGGCTCCGGCAGCGCTCGCCTTAACCCGACGGGATTTCGCGAAACCATCAGAATTTTCCTTGAATACAACAGGAAAAGGGAATCGTTTCCTATAAAACCCCTTTTTCGTGTCCGCTGCCCAGTTTTTCTCGGCGTTCACGCGCATTTTACCTCTGAAATTCACGCCGTGACCGCCTCCGCACTCACCTCCGCGCTACTCCTGGTAGCCGCCACCCTCGCCGCGACCGCCGCCACCCCGAATATCGCCCCGCGCGCCGAGGACCTGCTCACGATCGACAACGGTGCCGTGAAAGTCGGTATCGACCGCGCCAAGGGGGCCTCGATCACCTGGCTTTCGTGGACGGCGTATCCGAAAAACATCGTCAACGTGGCCGACCCCGGCCGCCTCATCCAGCAATCCTACTACGCCGGCCTCCGTCTCGACCGCCGTGCCGAGGGCCAGAGCAAGGCGTGGAGCCCGTGGTCGTGGAACCCCATCCAAGGCGGCGGCGTCGCCTCGTGGGCCCGTGTCAACGAGTTCAAGCGCCTCGATGCCACCACGCTCTACGGCGAGACCGTGCCGAAGCTCTGGGATATGCCCAACGAAGAGGCCGCCGCGCTCATGCGCCAGTGGACCTCGTTCGAACCCAACATGCCAAATGTCGTCACCGTGCGCTGCGAATTCATCGCACGCCGGAATCCCGGCGATCGCTGGGGGCCTGCCAAACTCTCCCCGCAGGAAATCCCCGCATGTTATTTCACCCGCAATTTCAGCGCCGTGAAGAGTTACCTCGGCGCCGGTCAATGGCGCGACGAGTCGCAGCCGCCCGGCCCACCGTGGGGCCGCGCCAAACCGCCGCTCAACATCATGGCGTGCTTCAACGCCGCCGGGCAGGGCGTGGCGATTTTCAGCCCCACCGCGACGCAGCACTGGAATTTCGGCCCGCACGGTGGTGGCGCCAGCGACGATCCCCGCGCCGGCCCGTGCATGCACGTCGCGCCCATCGACCGCGTGAATCTCGGCCCGCAATCGACCTACCGTTATCGCTACTGGCTCGTCGTCGGTGACACCGCCCAACTCACCGCCCGGCTCGATGAGCTCTTGAAACGGTATTCCACCGAACGCGCCGAATTGCGCGACGCCCCGTGATGCCACACCGTCTCTCGCTGCCCGCCGCGTGGACTCTTCTGATCGCGCTCCTCTGTGTCGCCACACCGGCACTACGCAGCGCCGCCCCGCCGCCGAACATCATCGTGATCCTCACCGACGATCTCGGTTACGCCGACCTCGGCGTCCAGGGCCAGGTGCGCGACGTCCGCACACCACACCTCGACCGCCTCGCCGCCGAGGGCGTGCGCTGCACGTCCGGCTACGTGACCGCTCCGCAGTGCTCCCCTTCCCGCGCCGGGCTCATCACCGGTCGCTACCAACAGCGGCTCGGCATCGACACCATCCCGGATATGCCGTTGCCGCTCGCCACGGTGACCATCCCCGAGCGCCTCAAACCCGCCGGCTACGTCAGCGGTCATGTCGGCAAATGGCACCTGGAGCCCAACGCCCTCACACTCGCCTGGGGCGCAAGAAATCTTCCCGACCAAAAGCCCACCGCCGGCCGCATTACGATACCCGAGCACCAACGCCAGCGCTTCATGCCAAAGGCGCACGGCTTCGACGATTATTTCAGCGGTGAAATGAACCGCTACTTTTCGAACTACGATCTCGCCGGCGCCACCGTCGCTCCCGCCTGGCGCGACGACAAACGCTTCCGCGTCGATGTGCAGACCGACGCCGCGCTCGCCTTCCTTCAGCGCAACCGCACCAAACCGTTTTTCCTCTACCTCGCCTACTTCGCGCCGCATACACCGCTCGAATTGCCGGCCCCTTTTGCCGACCAATTTCCACCCGATCTCCCGCTGCGCCGCCGCGCCGCTCTCGCGATGATGGCCGGTGTCGACCACGGCGTCGGCCGCATTCTCTCCGCGCTCAAAACCCACGGCATCGATCAAAACACCCTGATCTTTTTCACCAGCGACAACGGCGCACCCATCCACTCCCGCCGCGATTCCCCGCTCGACGGCGACATGGGCGGCTGGGACGGCTCGCTCAACACACCGCTCGTCGGCGAAAAAGGCATGCTTTCCGAAGGCGGCATTCGCGTCCCGTTTCTTGTTCGCTGGCCCGGCCGTCTGCCCGCCGGAAAAGTCTTCCCCGAGCCCGTCAGCACCCTCGATATCGCCGCCACCGCCCACGCCCTCGCCGGCCTCGCCGCCGACCCTCAACTCGACGGCGTGAATCTCATCCCGCACTTCCGCGGCGAAGTTCCCCAACCGCCTCATCCCGCCCTCTACTGGCGTTTCTGGTCGCAAGCCGCCGTGCGCGCCGGCCAGTGGAAACTCCTCCACAAAGCCGGCGAACCCGACCGTCTCTTCGACCTCGCCTCCGACGAACATGAGCACCGCGACCTCGCCGCCACGCACCCCGCCCGCGTCGCCGATCTCCGCCGGCAACTCGTCGCGTGGACCGACCAACTGCAACCGCGCGGTCTACCCACCGACAAACGCAACGCCCAAGAGCGCACATGGTATCGCGACTATTTTCCCCGCCCGACGCCCTAGACTCGTCCGCGCCCCATTTATGCTCCCACCCCTCCTTCGCACGCTATTCGCAGCGCCCGCCGCGCTTGCAGCGCTCACCCTCGCTCTCCTCGCCACGCTCACGCTCACCTCCGACGTAACCGCCGCCACGCCCACCAAACCCAACGTCGTCTTCATCCTCGCCGACGACCTCGGTTGGAACGACACGACGTTCAACCGCCCCAACGCCTTCTACGAAACGCCCCACATCCAGCGTCTCGCCCAGCGCGGTCTGCGCTTCACCCAAGCTTACTCCGCCAACCCGCTCTGCTCCCCCACCCGCGCCAGTATTCTCAGCGGCCTCTATCCCGCGCGTCTCGGCATCACCGCGCCGGTCTGCCACCTGCCGCAGGTCATTCTGGAAAAAGGTCTCGTCAAAACCGCCGGCCCCACCGCCCCGGTCCTCGTCGCCCAGAGCGTCACGCGTTTCGACACGGGCTACTTCACGCTCCCCAAAGCCCTCAAAGCCGCCGGCTACGCCACCGGCCACTTCGGCAAATGGCACCTCGGCCCCGAGCCGTATTCGCCGCTCCAACACGGCTACGATGTCGACTATCCCCACTGGCCCGGCCCCGGTCCCGCCGGCAGTTACGTCGCTCCGTGGAAATTTCCCGCCGCACTCAATTTCCCCGGCCAACCCGGCGAACACATCGAAGACCGCATGGCCGACGAAGCCATCAAGTTCATCCGCGCGCACCAAGCTGAGCCGTTCTATCTCAACTACTGGGCCTTCTCCGTCCACGCGCCCTACGATGCCAAGCCCGCGCTCATCGAAAAATACCGCGCCAAAGCCGCCCGCCTCCCCGCCGACGCCCCGCAGCGCAATCCCGTTTACGCCGCCATGGTCCAGAGCCTCGACGACAACGTCGGCCGACTCCTCGACACGCTCGACGCCCTGAAGCTCACCGAAAAGACGGTCATCGTTTTCTTCTCCGACAACGGCGGCGTCCACTGGACCGCCGGCACTGCCGAAGCCACCGCCGCCCTCGGCATCGCCGGCGTCCCCATCACCAGCAACGCCCCCCTCCGCGGCGGCAAAGCCACGACCTACGAAGGCGGCACTCGCGAGCCCTGTATCGTCGTCTGGCCCGGCGTCACCACCCCGGCCTCCGCCACCGACACGATCATCCAGAGTATCGACTTTCTCCCGACGTTCGCAGACCTGCTCAAACTCCCCGTGCCCGCCTCCGCGAAACTCGACGGCCGGAGCTTCGCGCCCGCCCTTCGCGGCGCCGCCCACGACCGCGGCCCGACCTTCGTGCACTTCCCGCACACGACGCCCGCGTCCGGCGGCCTCGCTTCCACGTGGGTGCGCGTCGGCAACTGGAAACTCATCCGCTTTTACGGTCTCGGCGCCGCCCAGTCCGACCTCCTCGAACTCTACGATCTCCAGAGCGATCTCTCCGAAACGAAAAACCTCGCCGCCGCCCAACCCGCCAAAGCCGCCGAGCTCAACGCCCTCATCACCGGCTTCCTCCGCGACACCGCCGCCGTCGTGCCCACTCGCAACCCCGCCTTCGACCCCAACACCAAAGCCGCCGCTCCCGACGGCAAAGTCAGGGCCAAGGTTAAAAGCAAAACCAAGTCCCCCTAGTCTCCGTCTTCGCTAGCTTTCTCATCCCGAGCCCCCCGCTTGCCCGACTGATCCCCACTCTGCCCCACCTCATCCCCCAAACCTGCCCCAACCGTGCACCCCACTCCCCGTCCCTCGTTCATACTATTCCATTTACTCGCGTTACTAGCCGCCCTCGTCAGCCCCGTCCTGTGGTCCCAAAATCCCGCCGCGCCGGCCGCACCCGCGAAAGACGAGGCCCTCCTGCTCTCGCCGTTCCAAGTCGATGCCACCTTGGACAAAGGATACGCCGCCTCGCAGACGCTCAACGGCACGCGCATGAAGACCGACCTGAAAGACATCGGTTCGGCCCTCACCGTTTTCACCGAGCGCATGATGGACGACCTCGGTGCCAATAGCATCTACGACCTCATGGCCTTCGCGCCGAACACCGACCCGTTCATCATGTCGACCTCCGACATCACGGGAAACGGTAACGATTTCATCAACATCCCCACGAAGTTCGTCACTCGCGGCGGCGCCTCCTCCGTCGTCTCACAGGATTTTTTCGCCAACGGTATTCCCAACGATCGCTTCAACTCCGAGGCCCTCACCTTCTCGCGCGGGCCCAACGCCATTCTCTTCGGCCTCGGTAACGCCGCCGGCGCCTTCGTCTCCTCCACCAAACGCGCGAAAAACCTCACCGCCACGACCGTTGAATATCAGATGGACCAACGCGGCTCGTTCCGCGGCACGCTCGACCACAATCAGGTCCTACGGAAAAATTTCCTCTCGCTCCGCTACACCGGCCTCTACGAGACGCTGCACAATTTCCGCATTCCCACGCAAAATTTTCAGCGGCGCCACTTCGCCACGCTGAACTTCACGCCGTTCAAGAAGACCGCCATCCGCGTCAATTACGAGCAGGGTCTCATCAACGCTCCCGCCGTGCGCCCGTGGCCCGACTACGACGGCGTCTCCCCGTGGATCGCCGCCGGCCGCCCGCTGATCTCCACGTTCACGAACACCGCCGCGGGCAAACCCGCCGGCACCCAAAACTTCGTCTTCACCGGCCTCGTCTCCACCGCGCTTTCCCCCGCCGGCACGCAAATTCCCACGCAAAACCTGAACAACCAGGGCCAAAGCGCACTGCCCAGTTTCGCCAACGGTTACGCCGTCAACGGCACGAATTTCCGCTCCCTCATCAACGACAGTATCTACCCGACGTTTGCCACCAACTTCGGCAACACCGCCTTCCGTCTTACCGACTACAATACCCGCTCGGTCTTCATCGAGCAGGAGATCACCCGCGATTTCTTCATCGAAGCCGCCTACAACAAAGTCGACAGCGACCTCATCGCGCTGAACGGCTTCGTCGGCCAGTCCTCGCAAATCTTCGCCGACCCCAACGTCCGCCTGCCCAACGGGCAGTTGAATCCCAACGTCGGCATGCTCTACAGCCAGGCCCAGTCCACGCGCATCGACGCGCCCGGCGTCACCGAAAATCTCCGCGTGATGGCGTCCTACAATCTCGACTTCACGCGCCGTTCCTCGCGCTGGCTGCGCCTGCTCGGCCGCCACCAGTCCGCCGTCTTCCTCGAGCACAGCGACGCACAGGGTTGGTCCAGCAACAACAACCTCTACAACGTCACGCCCCTCGCGACCACCGGCGCCGCTGCCACGATCACCAACGGCGCGAATCTCCTCCAATACCGTTACTATTTCGATCCCGCCCAGGGCAAAATCGGCACGTCCGCTGGCAAAACTTTCCTTACGTATCCCGTCCTCTACGCGAACTCCCCGCTGCCGACCCGCGATCCGAGCGGCGTTACGCCCGGTTTCGTCGCGCAACAAGGCCCCAGCGCCAGCGAGTCCATTGTCATGACGCGCGCCCTCGCCGTCCAAAGTTTCTTCTGGGACAACCGCATCGTCGTCACCAACGGCCTGCGCCACGATATCCAGACGGGTTGGACGGCCGCTCCCGCCGACTTCGCCTCGCAACGCGATGCCAACGGTTTCGCCCCGCGCCTCGGCGGCCTTAACCTCCGCACGTTCAAACCCAGCAGCCGCCTCAGTCGCGGCGGCCACACCTACTCCCGCGGCGTCGTTTTTCACGCCCTCTCGTGGCTGAGCCTGAGCTACAACACCTCGAACAATTTTCAGGTGAACGCCGCCGGCAAAGATATCTACGGCGACCTCCTCCCCAACCCCGAGGGCGAAGGCAAAGACTACGGCCTCAAGTTCGCGTTCTTCGATCGCCGCCTCTTCGTCGATGTCACTTACTACACCAACAGCAGCGTCAACGCCTCCGACAGCATCTCCAGCAATCCCGCCGGCAACTTCAAACAGATCGACAACGTCTGGGTCGCCATCGGCACGTTCACCGGTGACAACAAGTATCTGACCTACCCTTACTCGTCGCTCAGCACCACGTGGGCCGATGCCGTCTCGACCACCTCGAAGGGCTGGGAATTCGCCGTCACCGCCAACGCCACGCCCCGCTGGCGCGTCTCGCTGAATGGCAGCCTGCGCGGCGACAACACCACGTCCACCCGCGGCGCCATCGTCGCAAAATATTTCGCTCAATATCTCCCGATCATCAAGTCGCACCCCGAGTGGCAGTCGCTGCCCGCCAATGGCCTCACCGTCGCCACGCGCATCGCCGACATCGAAAACACACTCGTTAATTTCGCCGCCATTAAGAACAGCCCCTCGTCCAACTTCGCCTCCAAGTGGACGCTGAACTTGGTCCAGAGCTACGACTTCGCCCGCGAAAGCCGCCTCGCCGGGTTCTCCCTCGGCGGCAGCATGAACGCCCGCGGCAAAGCCATCAACGGATTCGCCGTCGACTCCAAGTTCGTCCTCGACCCCACGCAGCCCTACACCTCGCCGGCCTACGCCAATTTCGGCGCGTGGATCACCTACAAGCGGAAGCTCTTCAAGAACCGGATCGATTGGCGCCTCCAACTCAACGTCCGCAACGTCCTCGATCAAAACACCGTTTACCCACTGATCGACGTTGATAGCCGCGATGGCCGCCACACGCCGGCCACCGCCGTCTACACGCTCAAGGAGCCGCGCACTTACCAGTTCACGAGCACGTTCAAGTTCTGATTCGATCCGACCCATTCACCCGGTGCGGCGCGGCCTTTCCCCCTCGCCCCCAT
>CALRZR010000099.1:0-23682 GCA_943372705.1 Opitutus sp. GAS368
TGCTCGACGGCGGTCCCGCGCCCGAGCAACGTCGCTGGCGCTTCAACGGCGTCACGAACTACACGTTCAAGGGTGGCAGGCTCAACAACGTGCGCGTCGGCGGAGCCTATCGCTGGCAGGACAAGGCGGCCATCGGATTCCCGGTCATAGTGGGGCCAGGCGGCACCGGCATCATCGACGTGAAGCATCCCTACCTCGGCGACACCGAGAGCAACGTCGACCTCTGGGTCGGCTACCGGCGCAAGGTCTTCAGCGACCGGGTTACTTGGAACGTGCAGTTGAACGTGAAAAACGTCGGCCGAGGCAACGAGCTCATCCCGGTGAGCGCCCAGCCGGATGGCACGATTGCCAGCGCGCGCATCTCGACCCCGCAAACCTGGACGCTCACCAACACCTTCGAGTTTTAGTTGATCCTCCGTCGGATGGTTCCGAGCTGCACTGCCCTCACCGCGGTGCGGCGCGGGAATTTTTCTCTCACATGAACACATTGAAAACGCTGCGATGGTGCGGCCGGATTGGCCTCACCGCGCTCGTGTTGACGCTGGCCGGGCAGGCGCGCGGCGCCGTGGACTACGCGCGCGACAGCGGCCCCGTCGAATTCGGCGGCGCGGAACTTGACGCGGCCCTGCGCTCGCAAACCGCACCGGCCCGCGTCGCCCTCGTCGTCGCCGGCGGCGGCGCGCCGGAGAGTTTCCGCGTGCGGGTAAGTGGCGAGGGCGCGGCGCGCGCGATCCGGATCGAGGGCGCAGACGCGGCCGGCGCCATGTATGGCGCGATGGAGGTGGCGGAAACGATCCGGCTCGGCGGGGTGGAGGCCGTGAAGGACATGGACAAGTCGCCGCACTTGCGGGTGCGCGGCATGAAGTTCAATGCCCCACTCGATGCGCGGACGCCCAGTTACTCGGACCCCTCGGATGCAGCGCAGCAAAATATCGCGACGATGTGGGATGCGACGTTCTGGCGAGAGCTGATCGACCGCTTGGCACGCGACCGTTTCAACCTCGTCTCACTCTGGAGCCTGCATCCGTTTCCCTCGCTCGTGCGGGTGCCGGAATATCCCGACGTAGCGCTGGCCGACGTGCAGCGCTCGAAGGTCGCGTGGAAGGAGCACTATCCACTGCAAGCCATGGGACTCGACGCGCCGGAGATCCTCGGCAACACCGAGACGCTCCGCCGCATGACGATCGACGACAAGATCGCGTTCTGGCGCGAAGTCCTGCGCTACGGAAAGTCGCGCAACGTGCGCTTCGCGATCGTGACATGGAACGTTTTCACCAACGGCATCGCTCCGGCGCGCGGGCTGCCCGCGGATTGGAAAAACGAGGCGACGGCCGACTACTTCCGGCGGAGCGTCTCCGCGCTGCTGCGGACGTATCCGGATCTCGCGGGCGTCGGCGTAACGGCAGGTGAGAACATGGTCGGCGCGACGGCGCCCGAAAAGGAAGCGTGGCTGGCCAAGACCTACGGGCAAGGCGTGCTCGACGTGCTCGCGGAGCAACCCGAGCGGCGCGTGCTCTTTGTGCACCGGCAGCACGAGGCGGGTGCGGCGGAAATCGCCCGGCACTTTGGCAAGTTACTGGACCACCCGCGGGTCGATTTCACCTACAGTTTCAAATACGCCGAGGCCCACGCGCTGGCGGTGACGCGTCCGAAATTCCACGAAAAATTTCTCACTGATCTGGGCGGGCGCGACACGATGTGGACGTTGCGCAACGACGACGTGTATCACTTCCGCTGGCACGCACCTAATTTCGTGCGCGACTTCGTGCGCGGATTGCCCGTCGGGCCGACCCGCGGGTTTTACTACGGCTCGGACGGACACGTCTGGGGCCGGGATTTCCTCGACGCCAACCGCCCCGACGATACGCCGCGCCCACTGGAGTTGGAGAAACACGCCTGGCACTGGCGCCTGTGGGGCCGCCTCGGCTACGAACCGGACCTGGACAACACGCGGCTCACGGCTCTGCTCCAAGAGCGCTTCCCGAAAGCTGATGCGCGCGTTCTTTTCACCGCGTGGCAGGACGCCTCGCTCGTGCCGACGACCGTGACGTCGTTTCACTGGGGGCCGCTCGACTTCCATTGGTATGCGGAAGCCTGCCAAGGCCGGCCCGAGCAAGGGCAGACGCCGACGGGCTTCCACGACGTGAATCGCTTCATCTCGCTGCGCACCCATCCGGCGTCGGGCATGGTGTCGATTCCGGACTATCTGAAAAATCCCCGGGCGACCGGCACGACGCCGCCGCAGGTGGCAGCGCGACTCGACGAGTTGGCCGCCGGGGCCCTGGCCGGCGCGGATAAGCTGCAAGCCGCCGCCACCACGGACGCGGAGATCCGCGCGACGCTGGAGGATATCCGCGCGCTGGCCTACCTGGGAAAATACTACGCGCACAAAATTCGTGCCGCGCTCGCGTTGGCCCAGCAGCGGGCCGCGCCTGATCCGTCGCGGCAGAAACTACTGGCGGAAGAACTGAACCGCGCAGCACAGGCGTGGCGGCTCTACGGTGCGACGGCCGTGACACAGTATCGGAATCCGCTCTGGACGAACCGCGTCGGCCACGTCGACTGGCGCAGCACGTTCTACAGCGTGCTCTACGACCTGACGATCGTCGGCGCGACGCCCGCTGTGCCGTCCATCGCGCCGACGCCCGGCGGCACGATCCTCGAGGCCGAGGACACCGTGGCGGGCGATCCGGCGCAGCCGCTGCGCACCGAGTCGGCCGGATTCACGGGCCGGGGCTACCTCGAGTTTTCGCACACGCTCGATCCGCGGCGGGTGGTGTGGAACTATGACGCGCCGGCCGACGGGCGGTATGCCTTGGAATTCCGCTACGCGATTCGGCGCGGGCTCGTCACGGAGTCGGACCTGATCGTCAACGGCACCGCCATGCCGCTGATGTTGTGGCCGACGGGCGGCGGCAACTCCTGGGCATGGGATCGTAAAATCGTGACGCTCCGCCGCGGTCCCAATCGCATCGAGCTAAGGCCTGGCGCGGTCGCAAATCTCGACCACCTCAACGTGCTCCCGTGGGGACCATGATTGGGCGTAAACCAATTTAATCCATGACGCATCGCACCTCCCGCGGCGGCCTTCAGGTCGCCACCGTTCTCAACGATCTGCTCACCCAACGCATCTGTCCCGGCACGGGCCTCGCGCCGGAAGCCGTCTGGGCCGCGCTGGAAAAAATCGTCGCCGACCTCACTCCGCGCGTCCGCGCGCTGCTCGCCAAACGCGACGACTTGCAGGCGGAAATCGATGCGTGGCACCAGCAGCGCGCCGGCACACCGCACGACGCGGCGGCCTACGAGCAGTTTCTCCGCTCGATCGGCTATCTCCTGCCGGAGGGCCCGGACTTCTCCGCCACCACCGCCAATGTGGACGCCGAGGTCGCTCAAATCGCCGGGCCGCAGCTCGTGGTGCCCGTCACCAACGCCCGCTACGCACTCAACGCCGCCAACGCCCGCTGGGGCAGCCTCTACGATGCGCTCTACGGCACGGACGTGATTCCCGAGGCGGAAGGCTGCGGTAAGCCCGGCAGCTACAACCCTCAGCGCGGCGCGAAGGTCATCGCGTTTGCCCGCCGCTTTCTAGATCAGTCCGCGCCGCTCGCCTCCGGCAGCCACGCCGACGCCACGGATTACGCGGTGCACGGTGGCCAGCTCTCCGTCCAACTCGCGAACGGCGCCACCACTACGCTCTCTGACGCTGCGAAGTTCGCCGGTTACACGGGCGAAGCCGCCGCGCCGAAATCAATCCTGCTCGTGAATCACGGTCTGCACTTCGAAATCCACTTCGACCGTGCCCATATCATCGGCCAGACCGACGAGGCAGGCATCAAGGACGTCGTGCTGGAATCCGCCCTCACCACGATCCAAGATTTCGAGGACTCCGTTTCAGTCGTGGACGCGGCAGACAAGGTCCAGGCCTACGCCAATTGGCTCGGACTCATCCAAGGTGATTTGTCCGAGACGTTCACCAAGAGCGGCCGGCCACACACTCGCACCCTCAATCCGGATCGCACCTATACTCAGCCTGGCGGCGGCCAGCTCACCTTACCCGGCCGCAGCCTGTTGTTCGCCCGCAATGTCGGCCACCACATGTTCACGGATGCCGTGCTGGATCGCGACGGTCAGGAAATCCCCGAGGGCTTTCTCGATGCGCTCTTCACCGCCCTCATCTCGCTACGTGACGTTCAGGGCAAGTCGACGCTGCGGAATTCCCGCGCGGGCAGCATCTACATCGTGAAGCCCAAGATGCACGGTCCGGAGGAAGTCGCGCTGACGTGCGAGCTTTTCAGCCGGGTCGAAGACGCCGTCGGCCTACCGCGCTTCGCGATCAAGGTCGGCATCATGGACGAGGAACGTCGCACCACGATCAATCTGAAGGAGTGCATCCGCGCGGCGAGAGAGCGCGTCGCCTTTATCAACACCGGGTTCCTCGACCGCACCGGTGACGAAATCCACACCAGCATGGCCGCCAGCGCCGTGGTGCGGAAAAACGTGATGAAGTCGCAGCCTTGGATTCTCGCCTACGAGGATTGGAACGTGGACAACGGGCTGGTTTGCGGTCTCCGCGGCCGCGCCCAAATCGGCAAGGGCATGTATGCGATGCCCGACCTGATGGCGCAGATGGTGGCAACCAAGAGCGCCCATCCGAAGGCCGGCGCGAACACCGCGTGGGTGCCGTCGCCGACCGCCGCCACGCTCCACGCTTTGCACTACCACGAAGTCAACGTGGCGCAGCGCCAGGCCGAGCTGGCCAAACGCACCCGCGCCAGCCTCGCCGCCATCCTCACGCTGCCGCTCCTCGGTGCGACCAAACTCACTGCGGCGGAAATCCAGCAGGAGCTCGACAACAACTCCCAGAGCATTCTCGGCTACGTCGTGCGGTGGATCGATCAAGGCGTGGGCTGCTCGAAAGTTCCCGACATCAGCGACGTCGGCCTCATGGAAGACCGCGCCACGCTCCGCATCTCCAGTCAGCACCTCGCCAACTGGCTGCGACATGGCATCTGCACGAAGGCACAGGTGACGGAGACGCTACAACGCATGGCCGCCATCGTGGATCGTCAAAACGCGAGTGATCCGGCCTATCGCCCCATGGCGCCGCACTTCGACCAAAGCATCGCCTTTCAAGCCGCGTGCGACCTCATCTTCAAAGGCGGCGAACAACCCAACGGCTACACCGAATTCATCCTCCACGCCCGTCGCCGGGAAGCGAAGGCGCGCGCCGCGAAATAAATTCGCCCGCTGCTGATGTCCACCGCCCTGCAACGCCTAGAGGCACTGCTCCCACCGGAGAAGTTGCTCGTGCGTCCCGAGCAGCTCGCCGCGTATGAGAGCGATGGGCTGACCGCGTTCCGCCAGCGTCCGATCGCAGTGGCCGTCCCGGAGACCGCCGACGAAGTCATCGCGCTCGTGCGGTTATGTCATGAACTGAAACTGCCGTTCGTTGCGCGCGGCAGCGGCACGAGTCTGTCCGGTGGCTCACTCCCAGTGGCGGGCGGCGTGGTTATCACTCTGAATCGGCTCAATCGGATTCTGCGGCTCGATCCTGCCCAACGCATCGCGGTGGTGCAGCCCGGCGTCACCAACACCGCCGTCACGGCGGCGGCCGCACCGCATGGACTGCACTACGCTCCCGACCCGTCGAGCCAGTCCATCTGCACCATCGGGGGCAACGTCGCCTTCAACTCGGGTGGTGCGCACTGCCTGAAATATGGCATGACCTCCAACCACGTCCTCGGCCTCAAAGCCGTGCTGGCCACCGGCGAAGTCGTCGAGTGGGGCGGGACGAGCCGCGAGAACATCGGGCCCGATTGGTGCGGGCTATTCACCGGTAACGAAGGCCTCTTTGGCATCGCCCTCGAGATCACGTTGCAACTGCTGCCCAAGGCGGAGTGTTTCCACACCGTTCTCGCGGGCTATCGCACGCTGGAACAGGCCGGCGACGCCGTTTCGGCAGTGATCGCGAGCGGCCTGCTGCCCGGGGCGATTGAGATCATGGATGCCCTCGCGCTCGAAGCCGCCGTCGCGGCGGTGCATGCCGAGTATCCGTCGGGGGCGGCCGCCGTGCTCATCGTGGAACTCGAAGGTCCGCGCGAAGTCGTCGCCGTGGACCGGGTGCGACTGGATGAGATCATCGCGGCCAGCCTCCCCATCGAGGCGCGGCCGGCGCGCGATGCGGACGAACGTCTCGCCATCTGGAAAGGCCGCAAGAGCGCGTTCAGCGCAGTCGGGCGCCTCTCGCCTGACTTCATCGTGCAAGACGGCGTGGTGCCGCGCCGTCGTTTGGGCGAGGCCCTGCGCCGCATCGGCGAAATGGCACAGGAAGCCGGCATTCGCGTGGCGAATGTTTTTCACGCCGGCGACGGCAATCTGCATCCGCTCATCCTGTTCAACGGCCGCGTGGCGGGCGACTTGGAGCGCGCCGAGCAACTGGCGGGCAGGATTCTCAAAATGTGTGTCGAGATGGGCGGCTCGCTGACCGGGGAGCACGGCATCGGCGTTGAGAAAAACCACTACCTGCCCGACATGTTCAGCCCGGAGGAAATCGCCTGTATGCAGCGGTTGCGCGCGGCGTTCGATCCGCTGGGCATTGCCAATCCGGGCAAAATGTTTCCCAGCGCGGAAGCCCCGGCGCTCACGCAGCACGGGCTGCATCCGCTCGAAAAGGCCGGCCTAATCTCCCGCGAATGAACCCGACGCTCACTCCCGCCAACGCGGTCGAACTGGCCGAAGCCGTGCGGACTACGCCGCGCCTCCTCGCCGTCGGCGCGGGCACGAAGCCGCGGCTCTCGGCCGTGGCTTGCCCGAAGCTCTCCACGCTGAAACTGAACGGCATCGTCGAATACGAACCGAGCGAGTTCACGTTCACCGCCTTGGCCGGCACGCCCGTGCGGCACATCTCCGCCGCGCTCGCGGAACGCGGTCAATACCTGCCCTTCGATCCGATGCTGGCGGGCGCCGGGGCGACACTAGGCGGCACGGTGGCGGCGGGCTTGAGCGGTCCGGGACGTTTTCGTTTCGGCGGCCTGCGTGACTTCATCCTCGGCGTGCAATTCGTGGATGGAGCCGGGCGAATTTTGCGGCTCGGCGGCAAGGTGGTGAAAAATGCGGCGGGCTTCGATGTCCCCAAGTTTTTCGTCGGCAGCTTGGGACGTTTCGGCGTGTTAACGGAAATCACCTTCAAGGTTTTTCCTGCTCCGATTTCGCGGCTCACCTTGTTGCTGGAGGCCAGCGAGACTGCATCCGTGGTGAAGATCCTGACCACCGCTGGCAGCGCCCGCTGGGAAATCGAAGCCCTCGACTGGCTGCCGGATGCTCATTCCGTAGCCTTGCGCCTCGGTGGGCCGGCTACGGCACTCGTGACGCTCGCGCAGGAAATCCTCAGCCGTTGGCCCGGCAAGAAATTGAATGAAACCGAGGCGGAGAAACTGTGGGCGGACTTGCGGGAGTTTACCTGGGCGGAGGCCGACCCTCGCGGGCGGGCGACGCCATCGCTGATCAAGGTCGCGCTCGCGCCAGGAAATCTGGTGGCGTTTCACGAGGGCCTGGCGGCCCTGCCTGGAGCGCGGGCGCGGGTGAGCGCGGGCGGCAATGTCGCCTTCGTTTCACTGCCCGAGGCGGCGCAGGCCGTGCCCCTCGACCGGAGTCTCCAAACGCAAAAACTCTCCGCCCTCACTTTACGCGGCGACACTCCGCTTTGGCTCGGCGCGCGGCCAAACTTCAAAATCACCGCCGCGGTCCAAGCGGCCCTGGACGCAGACAACCGTTTCCCCGGACTCGACGACTGATGCTCCACGAAATTCCAGCCCAACAACACGGCCCGCTGGCGAAGCCGATGACGAATGCGATCGAAGCCTGCGTGCATTGCGGCTTTTGTCTGGCGGCGTGTCCGACCTACAAGGAACTGGGCCAGGAGATGGATTCACCGCGCGGTCGCATCATCCTGATGAAGGAAGTGCTCGAGGGGAAACTGGCGTGGGAGGCGGCCCAGCCGCATATCGACCGCTGCCTCGGCTGCCTGGCGTGCGAGCCCGCGTGCCCCAGCGGTGTGCCGTATCGCGATCTTATCAGTCCGTTTCGCGCGGTGGCCCAAAACAAATTCCAGCGGACGCCCGCCGAAAAATTGTCGCGTTGGCTGACGGCGCAAACGGTGCCGTATCCCGGTCGTTTCCGCCTGGCGGCGAATATGGGGAAACTTGGAAAGATAGTTGCCCCGCTGCTGCCGGCGTCCCTCAAGCCGATGCTGGAATTATTGCCCGAGCAATTGCCGCCCAAACAAGCGTGGCCGGAAGTGTCGCCAGCGCTCGGCGAACGGCGGGCGCGGGTGGCCTTGCTGGCGGGTTGCGCGCAACAGGTGCTCGATCCGGATATCAACACGGCCACCATCGACGTGCTGACGCGCAATGGCGTGGAAGTGGTCGTGCCGCGCGCGCAGGGCTGCTGCGGCGGGCTTGCATGGCACACAGGCGCACTCGGCGCGGCGCAGGAATTTGCGCGGAGCAATCTCGCGGCCTTCCCCGAGGATGTGGACGCGATTCTCACCAACGCCGCCGGCTGCGGCTCGGCGATGCACGAGTATCATCTCATCCTCGCCGGCACACCGGACGAGGCGCGCGCAGAGCAGTTTCGCCATCGCGTCATGGATGTGAGCGCGTTTCTGCACAAACTGGGTTTGCGCAAGCTACCACCGGCGTCGACTCCGTCGCTGAAGGTGGCGTATCACGACGCGTGCCACCTCGCGAACGCGCAGAATGTGCGGCGCGAACCGCGCGGGTTGTTGCGCGCAATTCCTGGCGTGGAGCTTTGTGATCTGACCGATGCCCACCTGTGCTGCGGCAGCGCCGGCAGCTACAATCTGGATCAACCGGCCATCGCCGCCTCGCTGGGCGAACAGAAGGCGCGCGCCGTAATCGCGACCGGAGCGAGTGTGGTGGCCTCCGGCAATATCGGGTGCCTGACCCAGCTGCGTCTCCATCTCGCGAAACTCGGGTCACCCATCACGATCCGCCACACCATGCAGATCCTGCGTGATGCTTACGGCGCTCCGCGAAATTCTTGAATGATTTTCTGCAATCCCAGCGCAAACCGCGAATCCACTCTCTGACCAATCAAACACCATGAGCACCAACCAACCTGCCATTCCCACCTACGGGCCTTCCATCACTCTGGAGCACGCGCGAAAAATTTCCGCCGCGGCCCAACAAGAGGCGCAGCGCAACGGCTGGCTCATGGTCGTCGCCATTATGGATGCCGGCGGCCATCTCGTGCTGCTCGAGCGCATGGACGGCGCCCAGTTCGGCAGCGTGCAGGTCGCTCAGGACAAGGCACGCTCCGCCGTGGCGTTTCGCCGGCCGACCAAGGCGTTTCACGACATGGTGGCCGCCGGGGGCGAGGGCCTGCGGATGCTGGTCATGAGCGGGGCGGTGCCGATCGACGGCGGTCTGCCGATCATCGCCGATGGAGCCGTCATCGGTGGCATCGGTCTCTCCGGCGGAACAAGCGCCCAAGATGGGCGGGTCGCGCAGGCCGGGTTGGCCGCCCTGGCGAACTGATTCCACGACGAAATCGATGAACCACGCGACCCGATCAGCCACGGTGCCCGACCTCACTCCTGAAAAACGGTTTCTTCGGGGACCGGTCTTTCTGTTTTTGGGCCTCGGTTTGTTGGCCATGTATCTGGGCGTGATGCCGACCGGCATCATTGGTGCCGCCTGCCTCCTCTTGCCGCTGGCATTCTGTCTTGAGCCATTGGGCGATCGGATTCCCATCCTGAAAGACTACCTCGGCGGCGCTCCGTTACTCCTTATATTCTTCGGTGCGTGCTTGGTGCATTTTGGTGTGCTGACGCCACCGGTGTTGGCCTCCATCGGCGGATTTATGAAGGAGTCGGGCAGCAACTTCCTCGATTTCTTCATCTGCAGCCTGATCACCGGCGCGATCTTCGGCATTCATTCCAAGCTCCTGCTCAAGGCCGGCCTGCGCTATGCGGCACCGGTGGTCGGCGGCGTGATTGTGAGTTGTGCGCTTTTGGCGCTAGTGGGTGCGCTGTCGGGGCGGGGCTGGGAGAAATTGGTGCTGAACATTGGGCTCCCCATTCTCGGTGGCGGCATCGGTGCCGGAGCGGTGCCGATGTCAAAAATCGTCCACGGGATCACCGGCCAGGACATCAAACAAATCATGTCGATCTTCGTGCCCGCCGTCGTGCTGGGGAATGTGTTCTCGATTATCGCGGCGGCGCTGCTGCATCGCCTCGGTCAGCGGTTCCCCAAGTTAAGCGGCAACGGCAACTTGATGGATGATCACACCTTGGTCCAAGAGGAGCCCAAGATCGACTTTTCCGCCGGTAGCTTGGTGATCGGGGCGTCCGTAGCCTGCGGTTTTTATGCTTTCGGGAAAATCGTGAATCAATTCGCGCCAAGTATTCATAACCTCGGGTGGATGGTTCTGGCGGTGGCGGTGTGCAATATCACGGGAATTGTCCCGGGCTATATCCTCAGTGCCTGCTACTCGTGGTTCAAATTTGTCGCGAAGGCCTTCGTGGGCGTCGTCCTTTTGGCCATCGGCGTCGTCTTCACGGACTTGGGCGAAATCGCCATGTCCATCACAGCGGAGTATGTATTCTTGTGCGCAACCGTGGTGTTCGGCGCGGTCATCGGTGCGGGCTTCGTGGGGCGGCTGGTGGGGTTTCACTTCATCGAGTCGGCCATCACAGCGGGTTTGTGTATGACGGATATGGGCGGCACCGGCGATGTCGCGGTGCTCTCCGCTTCCAAGCGGATGCAACTGATGCCCTTCGCCCGTCTCTCCACCAGCATCGGCGGCGCGCTGATCATTTTCCTGTGCGGCCTTTTGGCCTCCTACATGCACGGAGCGCGCTAACCCAAACGTCCCACGCACCCGTTCCCTTCCCATGCCAAAATTCGCCGCCAATCTCACCATGCTCTTTACCGAGGCACCATTCATGGAGCGCTTCGCTCTGGCCCACGCGGCTGGATTTACTCACGTCGAGTATCTGTTTCCCTACGCCTTCAAGGCTGAGGACCTCAAAGCAGAGCTGGTGAAACAAAACTTGCAGCAGGTCCTCTTCAATCTGCCCGCCGGCGATTGGGCGGCGGGAGAACGCGGCATCGCCGCACTCCCGGGCCGCAGTGATGAGTTCCGCGCCGGCGTGCCCAAGGCGATCGAATACGCCCAGATCCTCGGCGTGAATCGGCTCAACTGTCTCGCGGGAAAACGCGCGGCCGGCCACAGCGACGACGAGCACTGGCACACGCTGGTGCAAAACGTCCGCTTTGCCGGCACTGCCCTCGCCGCGCACGGGATCGAATTGGTCGTCGAGCCGATCAATCACTACGACGTTCCGACGTTCTTCCTGAATCGCACCGACGAGGCGATCCGCCTGATCGACGAGGTGGGGCTGCCCAATGTGCGCGTCCAATACGACATCTATCACGCCCAGCGCGAGGAAGGGGAGCTGACCGCAACGTTCCGCAAGCATCTCGCCCGCATCGGACACATCCAGATCGCGGACAATCCCGGCCGAAATCAGCCCGGCACCGGCGAAATCAATTTTTCGTTCCTCTTCCGTCAGCTCGACGAAAGCGGCTACGCTGGGTGGGTGGGCTTGGAATACGTTCCGAAGCCCAACACCACGGCCTCGCTGGGCTGGCTCCGCGAGCACGGGATTCACGCCTGAACGCGCCGCCTTTCACTCTCATCAACCAACGCACTCCCGAAAAAAATCACCCAAATGAAAATCGGATTCATCGGACTCGGCATCATGGGCAAGCCCATGTGCAAAAACCTGCTTGCCGCAGGGCACCAACTCGTCGTTTGCAGCCGAACCCAATCATCGGTTGATGAGTTGGTGGCAGCCGGAGCCACGTCCGCACCCACGCCGAAGGACCTCGCTGCCCAAGTTGAACTCGTCATCACGATGCTCCCCAATTCACCCGAGGTGAAAGCGGTCATCCTCGGCCCGAATGGCGTGATCGAGGGCGCTCAGCCCGGCTGCATCGTGGCTGACATGAGCTCCATCGCGCCCTTGGCGAGCCAACAGATCGCGGCGAGTCTGGCTGCGAAGGGTATCGAAATGCTCGATGCACCCGTCAGCGGCGGTCAGCCCAAGGCCATCAACGCCACGCTCTCCGTGATGGTCGGCGGCAAGCAGGAGGTCTTCGATCGCTGCGTGCCGGTTTTCAAAACCATGGCAGCTTCCGTCGTGCGGGTGGGGAATATCGGTGCCGGCAATGTCACCAAACTCGCGAACCAAGTCGTCGTCGCGCTGAATATCGCAGCGCTATCCGAGGCTATGGTGCTCGCGGCCAAGGCTGGCGTGGAACCGGATCTCGTCTTCCAGGCCATCCGCGGCGGTCTGGCCGGCAGCACGGTGATGGAGGCGAAGGCCCCGCTCATGCTCGACCGAAAGTTCAACCCTGGTTTCCGAATCAACCTCCACATCAAGGATCTCGCCAACGCGCTCGACACGTCGCACGAGGTCGGCGCGCCGCTGCCGCTCACGGCCTCCGTGATGGAGATCCTGCAAACGCTCAAGCACGACGGCTGCGGCGACTCCGACCACGGCGCGATTGTGCGCTACTTCGAAAAATTGGCGAGGATCGAGCTCAAGCGCCCCCTGGCCTGATCTCCGCCGACCTCCCTCGTTCCCTCAACCTTACGACTATGCGATCACGACCTCGTTTGAGTTCTGACGCTAAAGTGACCGCCTGAAAATGCTCAGTGTTTGAAAACCATGAATACCGGAAACCGCAGGAAGGCTATCGAGACGGGCGGAGCAACTGCGTTGCACTGGTCGCTGCGCGCAGCGCTGGCCGCAGGCCTGGGGCTGGCGACGGTGGGGTCGGCCATCGCGGCGGACCACGTGGCGGAGATTCCCTTTCTGCCCGGCGAAAAATGGTGGGGCGGTCAGGTCGTCTACAGTCCCGACATGCCCTACGACGCTTCCGCCAAAGTGCAGCGCACGCTGCACGCCACCGATCGCTGGGGCAGTTCGAATCAGGCGCAGCCACTCTTGGTGTCGAACCATGGCCGCTTTGTATGGAACGAAGGGGCCTTTGGCTACGAGTTTGCCAACGGCGTGCTGAAGCTCTCGCACGCCGCCCAAAAATTCGAAATCGGGACCGCCGGGAAAACGCTCCGCGAGGCGTTTCGCGAGACGTCGCGCCGGTTCTTTGCGCCAAGCGGCACAATGCCGGCGGAGGCGTTGTTCGCGGTGCCGCAATACAACACGTGGATCGAGCTCGGCTACGACCAGCGCGAGGAACGCATCCTGAAATACGCCCGCGACCTCATCGCTGCCGGCTACCCTCCGGGCGTGCTCATGATCGACGACAACTGGCAGGAGGACTACGGCGTCTGGGAGTTTTCCGGCCAGCGCTTCAAAAATCCCAAGGCCATGATGCGCGAGCTGCACGCGCTCGGCTTCAAGGTTATGGTCTGGGTGTGTCCCTTCGTCAGCGCCGACTCGGCCACTGGCCGCGCGTTGCTGCGCGACGGCTGTCTACTGCGCGATCCGGTGGACAACAAAGAGACCGTTTGGGCGGGCAAGGAAGTGGCCAACGACGCCGCGATGATCCGCTGGTGGAACGGCACCAGTGCCGTGCTCGACTTCAGCAACCCGAAGGCTCGCGAATGGTTTCGCGGTCGGCTACAGCACCTCGTGGACGACTACGGCGTGGACGGCTTCAAGTTCGACGCCGGGGACAGCCTGTTCTATCTGCCCACCGTGCCCGGCCGCCCGGTGGCCTCGTTCGCCCCGCGGACCCCGGAAGAGCACTGCATGGACTTCGCGCGCGTCGGGTTGGATTTTCCGCTCAACGAATACCGTGCCTCGTGGCGGATGGCCGGACAGCCGCTCGCGCAGCGGCTGCGCGACAAGGACCACACGTGGGAGGCGTTGCGCGAACTCATCCCGGGCATCCTCACGCAGGGAGTCCTGGGTTACGCGTTCAGTTGCCCCGATATGATTGGCGGCGGCGAAGCCCGCAGCTTCGGCGATGCGGCGAAGTTTGATCCCGAGATCGTCGTGCGCTCCGCGCAGGTGCACGCACTCATGCCGATGATGCAGTTTTCAGTGGCACCTTGGCGTGTCCTCGACGCCGAACTCGCGGCCCACTGCCTCGCGGCCGCCCGGCTCCACGCCAAGTTCGGTCCCGCGATTCTGACGCTCGCCCGCGAGTCCGCCAAGACCGGCGATCCCATTGTGCGCCCGCTGGAGTGGGCTTGGCCGCACCAAGGCTTCGCGACCGTCAAAGATCAGTTCATGCTTGGTGACGACGTGATGGTCGCGCCGGTCATGACGAAGGGCAGTCGCGCCCGCACCGTCGTGTTTCCGTCGGGCCGGTGGCAGGGCGATGACGGCTCCATCGTCGACGGACCGACGCGGCGCGAAATCGACGTGCCGCTCAGTCGCCTGCCGTATTTTCAACTGCTCACACGCGATCTCTCCGGCGCGAACCGGAATTCAAACCGCAAATCATGAAGACCACGCTCTCCCAAATCGTCTGCACGTTGCTTTGCGCCGTTACCGTTTCGGTCTTCGCCGGGCCGAAGCTCACGCTCACGCTCGACCCCGCCGCCGCCGCCGGGCCGGGGAAATTTGCCGCCGGGGAAATCCGCCGCGAAGCCGCTGCCCGCGGAGTGCCGGTGGGCGACGTCGGCGCAGCCGCACCGGCCGACGCCATCGGCATCACGCTCACCGTCGCCGCGCCCGCCGCCCAAGCCGCTCCACAGAGCTACAGCATCCGCGTGCAGACGACCCAAGGCCGGCGCACCATCACGGTGCGCGGTGCCGACGCCACCGGCGTCATGTATGGCGGGCTGGATCTCGCGGAGGCGATTCGCCTCGGCACGCTCGAGACGCTCCGCGATTCCAACCACTCTCCCCACATCGCCCAGCGCGGTATCAAGTTCAACATCCCCCTCGACAAGCGGCAGCCCAGCTTCGACGACAACGGCACCTCGGGTCAGGAGAACTTCCAGCACGTCTGGGACCTGGCGTTCTGGAAGGACTACCTCGATACCATCGCCAAGCAGCGCTACAATGTCCTGAGCCTGTGGAACCGGCATCCATTTCCCACGCTGGTCAAAGTGCCCGGTTATGAGGACGTGGCCCTCGACGACATCTACAACAAGAAGGGCCAGCTGATCAAAAAAATGCCGCACGCCGAGAAAGTGAAATTCTGGAACGATGTGATCGCCTACGCAAACGACCGCGGCATCGACGTGTGGTGGTATGTTTGGAACATCCATGTCTACGGCAGCGAGGAGACCCACTACGGCCTCACCGACAGCCCGGACAACGCGACCACCAAGGACTACATCCGCAAGTCAGTCGCCCAACTCTTCCACACCTATCCGCAGCTCAAAGGCCTCGGCATATGCCCGGGAGAGCACTTCGGCGACAAGAACAAAGATCACGACTTCAAGGAACAGTGGTGCTGGGACGTCTACGGCGAGGGCATCCTCGATTACAAGAAGACGAATCCCCGCCGCGAAATCGGATTTATCCACCGCTACTGGCTCACGGATTTCAAATACATCGGCCACCGCTTCGACAAACTTCCCGACGGCTACGACCTCGAATACAAATACTCCCGGGCCCGCCTCTATTCCGCGCCCAATCCGCCCTTCGTTAAGAAAGACATTCTCGACGCCACTCCGGCCAAAATGAAAACCTGGTGGAATCTCCGGAACGACGACATCTTCCTCGTGCGTTGGGGCGATCCGGACTACGTGAAACAAACGATCCTCAATTTTCCCGGCAACGGCCGCACCGCCGGGTATGTGCTGGGCTCGGACCGCTTCTGCTGGGGCCGCGAAAGCGCCAGCAAGACTCCCACCTCGCCCCGGCAACTGGAAAACGAGAAGCACTGGTATTCCTTCATGCTCTGGGGCCGGTTGGGCTACGATCCAGAGACCTCGCCTGCGCTGCTCAAAGCACTCATCGCGGACCGGTTCAAGATCACGCAGGGCGCGAGGCTCTACGACACATGGCAAGCCGCCTCCCGGATCATTCCGCTCGTGAACCGCACCCGCTACGTGCCGTGGGACTACATGTGGTGGGTCGAAGGCTGCCGCGGCAATTTGCTCGATCGGAGCATCCGCGGTTTCCACACCGTGGACATCTTCCTCGATAAACGCTGGGGCGGCATGGACGGCACGAAGCACATCGGGCTCCACGAGTATGTGGTCGAGGGCAAGACGGCCGGCCTCACCCCGCTCGCCTCCGCCGACCAACTCGATGCCCTCGCGCTTGAGGCGCTCAAGGGCGCTGCGGCGATCAACGACGGAGGAAACGCCGAGCTGCGCGAAACCCTCGGCGACATTCGCACCCAGGCCCGGCTCGGCCAATACTATGCCGCCAAGATCCGCGGCGCGGTGTCCGTGGGACTCTTCCGCAAAACCGGCGAAGCGAAGCACCAGACCGAAGCCGTCACCCACCTCGAAATGGCCCTCACCGCGTGGCACGACTACGCCAAGGAGCTCGATGCCAACTACACCAACCTGCTCTATATCTCCGGCCAGAGAACCTTCGATTGGTTCGATGATTCCGGACCCAAGGCCGACATCGAGATTGCCAAGAAGGGAGCCCTTTGATCCCAAGGCGCTCCCTGCACGCGTGCTCGCCGCTGCAGGTGTCACCTTCGCTCCGTCGATTCACCGATGAATGCTGTTTGCCCGCTGCTTAGCTCCCGCGCCAATTACCTGATCCTGGCGTTGCTGCTCATCGGCGCGCCCGCGAGGTCGGCCGACGATCCGCGCGCGTTGACCAACGCGCCGTTCAGCCCGGTTCCCGCCACTCCACAGTCGCTTTCGCACGACCTCACACCGCTGCACGACGCCACGCGCGTCCTCGTGAATCCGCACAAGGGCTGGTATCACCACTACCCGGACAATCATCTCAACAAGTATGAGATTGCGCGCGATACTGACCTCCTGGAATTCCCGGGCATGGACCATCTCTACATCCGACTCGCGTGGGCCTACCTGGAGCCCCTGGAAGGTCATTTCGATTGGGCGGTGATCGACCGAATCATCGAAAAGTGGACGGCGCACGGGTTGGGCATCGCGTTTCGCATTAGCTGCAAAGAAACCGGCACCGACCGCATCGAGCAGCAGTATGCGACTCCGCGTTGGGTGAAGGAAGCCGGTGCGCAAGGCGGTCACTATCGTGCGGGTGAGTCCGTCGGCCCGGAGGCTCCGTGGGAGCCGGTGTGGGACGATCCCATTTTCCTGGAAAAACTGGACCGGTTCCTCGCGGCGTTTGCGGCGCGGTATGATCGGCAGCCGTGGGTGCGCTACGTGGATATCGGTAGCATCGGCGATTGGGGCGAGGGCCACGCCTGGGCGGGCAGTCGCAAGACGCTGTCCCTCGCCGTGCGGAAATTGCACGTCGATCTCCACGTGAAGCATTTCAAACGCGCCCCGCTCGTCATCTCCGATGACTATGTCTACGCGTTGAAAGATCCCGGTGAGCGCGAGCGCCTGCACCGGCACATTTTGGCCAACGGCATCAGCTATCGCGACGACAGCATCATGGTAAACGGGTATTTCTCGGGCACGAGCGACCGCTTCACCGTGCGCAGCCCCGAATACTTTGCCGACGCCTATCGGGTGACCCCAACGGTGTTCGAACTGGAGCACTACGGCAAAGTGAAGCAGCTCGGCAACTGGGAGGTTCGTCCCGACTCCGCCGCCGCCAAATTCGGTCTCGGCAAGACCGGACCCGATTTCTTCCGCGGTGCGCTCCAACTTCTGCACGCCACCTATCTCGGTTACCACGGCGACGCGCGGGAGTGGCTGAACGACAATCCCGCGCTCACGCGCGAACTCTTGAACCGGTGCGGCTACTGGCTGTTTCCGGTGTCCCTCGAACTTCCGCCAACCTTGGCCGCAGGGACCACGTCCCCGCTCCGTTTGACGATCGATAATCGCGGGGTTGCGCCGCCCTATCGAACCTACGAGTTGCGCGTGAGGCTCTCAAATGAGGGCCACTCGTGGGTGGGAGGCCTCGCCCAGAGTGACCGGACTTGGCTGCCGGGCGCGCCGGTCGTTGTGCAAAACGAACTGACCCTACCGGCCGACCTGAAGCCCGGACGCTACGCCGTGAGCCTGGGGCTTTTCGACAGTTCCTCGGGCCAAGAACGGCCTGTGGAATGGGCGCTGCGGGCCTCCGTCCGCCAACCCGGGGGCTACTACCATGTGGCCGAGGTCGAGGTTTCGCCCGCCGCGAATCCCTCGCGATGAGACCATTCCCCGTTTCCACACTGTTTCGCTGGTGAGCCAACTTTCGCCACAAGTTTAGTTCCGTAGTCATCCGAACATGAAACACCTGCCCGCGTCTTTCACATCGCTCGCTGCCATATTGCTTTTATGCGGCGCCTCGCTCCACGCCGCCGAAGTGACCGTCTCCGCGCCCAGTTCGCCGATGCTTCGCTTCGCGCTGGGGAAAATGGAAGCCGCCCTTCAGCGGCAGGGTCACACCTCGAAGCAGATAACACTTCAAACACCGGCGCAAACCACGGAGATCGTGGTCACCGTCGAGCCGGACCTCGGCGCAGAGGGTTTCCGCCGCGTCAGCTCCGCGCAAGGCCTGCGCATCACCGGGGGGGACGAACGTGGCGCGATGTATGGCGTGTTGGACGCAGCGGAGCAAATCCGCCAAGGCACGCCTTGGAACAAGCTCGAGGCACGCACCGTGAAGGCGCAGTTCGCGTTTCGGGCGCTCAAATTCAATCTTCCCTATGCGGCCTATCGCACGAGCCCGGTCATCGAGCAGCACTACGACACCTGCAAGGATCTGAAGTTCTGGGAGGCGTTTCTGGATATGATGGTGGAGAACCGTTTCAACGTGCTGACGTTGTGGAGCCAGCATCCCTTCCACTTTATGGTTCGCCCGACGAACTTTCCGGAAGCGAGCCCGTTTTCGGAGGCCGAGCTGGCCGAGTGGCGCACGCTCTGGCGCGGCCTCTTCGCCATGGCCAAGGAGCGGGGCATCGAGACCTACCTGATCAATTGGAATATCTTCGTTTCTCCCGATTTCTCCCGAGCGCACAACGTCGCCCGTTGGAGTGATGGCGGTCGGCACATCGGAGGCGAGGCCGAGAGCAGCGAAATCGTGGTCCGCTATACGCGTGAAGTCGTCACGCAGGTCCTCAACGAATATCCCGATCTCACGGGGTTGGGTATCACGCTGGGCGAACAGATGGGCGGGATGTCGCCCGAGCAGCGGCGCGCTTGGCTCGACCGCACTTTTTTTGCCGGCATGGCCGACGCCAAGCGGACGACCAAATTTATTTATCGGGCACCGCTCTCCGCGAACCTCAATTCCGGCGGCACCACGAGCGAGGAAAACGACCGCCGCACCCGCAATCAGATCGAGAATCTCCCCGCCAACGTCACCGGACCGGTGTATGTAGAGTTCAAGCACAACTGGTCGCATGCCCACTCCTCGCCCGACCTTTTTATGGTTCACGGCGGCACGCTTTCGGACGCTTATTGGAGTCCGCCGCCCACGCGTCACAAGGTTGTGTGGACCATGCGCAACGAAGACATCTTCGTTCTGCGCTGGGGCCAACCCGACTTCGTCCGCTCCTTCGTGCAGAACCAGCAGAAGGACCACGTGGGCGGAGCGATCATCGGTTCCGAATGTTACGTGCCGGCGCTCGACTATATCTCTGCGCCTGGGCCGCATAAGAACTGGCGATTCGCGTTTGAGCGGCAGTGGCTCTTTTACGCGGTCTGGGGCCGATTGCTTTACGACAAGCACACTCCGGATCGGGTCTTCACCGCACTGCTGGAAGAGCGCTTCGGTGCGGGCTCGGGCGATGACTTGTTGCGGGCGTGGAAACTGGCGAGCCAAGTGCCGCTCCACTTCGCGTCCTTCTATCGGGGCACTTGGGACGGCTCGCTCCAGACGGAGACTTTTTCGTCTTGGGTGGACAAAGACGATGGCGCGCGAACCTTTTTCGATATCGACGCCTTCATCAAACGTCCCGTGCTCGATACGAAGCGCTACATCAACATCACCGATTTCGTGAAGGCCGGCGGCGCGGTCGCGCCCGGCATCCTTTCGCCGCTCGCGCTGGCGGCGCAGCTCGACCGGGATGCGGCGGAAGCTGCGCAACGAGTGGTTGCCATTCGCACCAAACTGAAACCGTCGCCCCCGCTGGAATGCGAGATCAACGATATCGAAGCTTGGGGGGCCTTCGGCCGCTACTTCGCCGAGAAGTTGCGCGCGGGCGTGGCCCTCGCGACGGCTCGGGCGAAAAACGACCCCCAACAGCAGCAGATCGCCGTCGCTGCTTTGGAGCGGGCCTTGGTTCACTGGGAGCGCTTGGCCGAACTGGGTGGGAAGTTCAACGCGCTGCCGGTTCTGGCGAGCTCACGAGAGCCGTTTTCCTGGAAAGCGCTGACGCCGGCGGTTAAACGCGATATCGAACTGAGCCGGAAAGCGCTGGTTGAACGCACCAAAGAATCCGCGCCGAAGCGTTGAGTGCCGCCGCCACCGTTGAGCCCCGATTTTGACGATGAAAACCAGCCGCACCTCTCTGTTCGTCCTCGTGCTAAGCGCGATTTTTCCGAATGCACACCTCGCGAGCGCGGCGGAGCCGCATCCGAAATCAATCGGGACATCGGTGCAAAACGGCTGGGTTACGGTCAGCCCGCCCGAGTTCTCCGGCGCGATCAATAATCCCCTCAAAGGCTTCCGCGCCTATAAACCGGACGGCTTCGGCCTCTTGGAACGCAAATACATCAAGTGGCAGGACATCGAGACGAGCGCGGACGACACCGTGGAACGCATCATCGCGTATACGAACCGGATCACGGAAACCAAGGGCAAGCGCTTCGAAGATCTGAATATCAAACTCGTGCCCCGCGTTTACCTCGATTGGAACGGGACCGCCGGGCGTCAACATTGGCCCGCCGACCTGCACACGTTCGACTACGACAGCCCGGCATTTCAGGAGCGGTTGCGGCGACTCGTCGCGAAGCTCGGCGAGGCGTGGGACCATGACCCGCGCATCTTTGCCGTGCAGATGGGACTCATCGGACACTTCGGCGAACACCACCATCCGGCCCCAACGGCCGAGCAGCGCCGCTTGCTCGCGGAGGCGTTCCGGAAGGCCTTCAAAAACAAACCCGTGCTCGTTCGCCATAACGACCCCGAGTTCATGGAGGCGGGATTCGGTATCTACTACGACACGTTTGCCAACCTCTCCCGGGAGCCGCCCGATGGGCCGAGGGACCAGTTTCCGTGGCAGGCCACCAACGTCTATCCCTACATCTGGAGGCGGGCTCCCATCGAGGGCGAAGTCGAATACAACTGGCAGAAACAGCGCGAGAATGCGAAGCCGGCGGAGACCTTCGGACGCACGCCCGATGAAACGATGCAAGTGCCCGCCTACCGCCGCCACATGCTCGACAAAATCCGCCGCTATCACGCCAGCTATCTGGGTTGGATCAGCAGCTACACCGACTCTGACCGCGAGGTGCTGGCGGGCGCGGGCGAACTACAAAAGGCCTTCGGGTATCGCTTCGTGCTCGATTCCGCCAGCTATCCGCTCGCCCTGCAACCGGGCGCTAAAATCACGTTGAAACTCACCGTGCGCAACACCGGCAGCGCACCTTTCTACCTCGACTGGCCTGTGGCCGTCGCGCTGCTCGATCCCGCGACCAAGCAGCCGGTCTGGTCCGCTCCGCTGAGCGGCGTGGACATCCGCCAATGGCTGCCCGGCGAAGACTGGGACAGCGCCGCCTTCGTCTATCGCCGCCCTGCAAACACGTATCATGAAGAAGGCCACGCCGCGCTGCCGCAGGACCTCAAGCCGGGCCACTACATCGTCGCTCTCGCGATCCTCGACCGCCAAGGCGGGATGATGCCCAGCGCCCGCTTCGCAACCGAAAATTATTTCCGCGGCGGCTGGCATCCGCTGGGCTTTATGGGCGTCGGCCGTGCTCCGCAGGAGACTGCCTTGACGAACGTGAAGTTCGACCGCCCCGATTTCGACGATAGCCTTCGCTACGAGGTGCCGACGAAATTCCTGACAGTGCAGCCACCGGCGATTCCTCCCGTGAGAACCGTGACTCCGTGGAAAGCAGATTCCGGCGTCGAGCTGATCGATCCGTGGCGTTACTGGATATTGGATACCCGGGGGCACGGTCTGGAGAAACGGATTTTGGCTGACGTCCCCGGCGGCGGCCGTGTCATCCGCGTAACAGGTGACTTTGCCGAGGGCTCCGGCCTCAGTTACAATTTTGGCGTCGGCGCCAAGCTTGCCCGAGGCCGCTATCGCTTTGCCTTCCGCGTGCGCGGCACACCCGGTCAATCAGTCGATATCGAGCTGGCCGACGGGTCGCGCCGGGTATCCAAGTTGGACTCAATTTCACTCACCGACCAGTGGGCGGAGCACATCGTCGAGTTCGCCATCGAGTCCGATTTCAAAGATCAAACCGCCCTACGATTTCGACTGCCGCGCCATGGCCAAGGCACCTTCGATCTCACCGATACCAAGCTAAAGGCGGCGAAGTAACCCAGGCCGATGGCATTCCGATCTTGAGCGTCCTTGTGGATCGTTACCTTCGCAGAAGATGAATCGAAAAGGCACGGTCTCCACCGTTACCAAGCAATCATCCCGCAGTGTCGGCCAGCGGTCACAGTTAAACAGTGCGGACCGGGTGACTCGGAGGCGCCGCTCCGAGACGCTACCCCGCGGTTACCTTTCCACGATGCCGGGCGCGGAAATCTCGTGGGCTCACCCCGCACTCGCGCCGGAACATCGCGCTCAAATACTCCGTGTGCTCGAAGCCCGTCGCCGTCGCGATCTCTCCGACCGGCAGACTTGTGCTGACCAAAAGCTCCTTCACGCGCTCGATGCGCAGCTTTCTCAAATGCGCATGCGGGGTTGTCCCGAGCGAGGCTCTGAAGCGTCGCTCCAGAGCCGTCCGCGCCATCGGCACCGCGCGCAGCACGTCTCCGACATTGGCTCCGCCCGCCGCCTGTTGCCGCATGTAGCGCACCGCTTCCGCGATTTTTTCGTCGCCCACCGCGCCGACGTCCGTCGACAGCCGTGCCGCGACGCCGAGCGGCGCGATCTCGTGCAACTCCACTGGCAACTTTCGTCCACGTATCGCCCGCGCCAACAACGCCGCAGCTTGGTAGCCCGCCTGCGGGGCATTGGGGATCACACTGGACAGCGGCGGATCGCAGAGGTCGCACAACAGTTCGTCGTTGTGGACTCCGATGACCGCCACCTCGTCGGGCACCGCCAATCCCGCCGATCGGCACGCGGCCAATACCTGTTGCCCGCGAGAATCCAGACACGCCAATACCCCCACCGGGCGGCGCAGCGTCCGGAGCCACGCCGCAATCGCGTCGATCTCTTCGTCGACCGGACCGGGCGCCGGGGCAAAGGTCGGACAGCGTCCGCCGGTTTCCCGCGTTGCCGCGACAAACGCTGCCGCGCGCCGTCTCGACCAGTGCGCCCCGTGATAGCCGCAATACGCAAAACTCTTCAGCCCCCGCTCGATCAGGTGCGTCGCGGCCAATTTCGCCGCTTCCTCCGCATGGGTCGCCACACGCGGAAAAACTAAGGAGGGCAGGGCCGCACTCACGTCGATCACCGGCAGCCCCGTCGCTCGCAGTTCGCGCGCGAT
>CALRZR010000100.1:0-23530 GCA_943372705.1 Opitutus sp. GAS368
CCAAGCGGTGGGCGGGTCTGGCCTAATGCGCCGGCGGACACGTTTCAGGCGAACGGTCTCTGGAATCGGGATACGGTGACGGTGTTGCCGAGTCTGGGGATGGTCGTGGCTGTGAGGGGGGCAAATGCGCGCGCGGGAAAATTCGAACCGGGGCGGGCAGACGGGGTGTTCAATCTCAATCTGGGTTTGCTCGTGGAGGCGACGGGCGGATTGGACGGCCGACAGGCCGGGCAAGCAACGGAGAAAACGGTTGATCGGCCGACGAACGTGGTTCCAGGCGCGGAGTGGCCACCCGCGACGCCGGCGTCGCAGGGCATGGATGGCGAGAAATTGCGGGCGGCGGTGGACCGGTTGGCGAACACCATTGGAAAGGACGGGGCGCGCGAACTCGTAGTGGTGCGCCATGGTCGGATGATTTGGAGTGGCGACGATATCGACAAGGTGCACGGCGTGTGGTCGTTCACCAAAGTGTTTACGAGCACGGCGCTCGGGCTGCTGAGCGATGACGGCAAGTGTGCACTCGGAACCAAGGCGGCGAGCGTGGTGCCGCCGATGGCGGCAGCCTATCCCGAGGTGACGCTGCGGCATTTTGCGACGATGACATCGGGTTATCGTGCGGCGGGCGATGAACCGCAGGGCAGCTATGTGCACGGCCCGAGCGTGACGCCGTTTGTGCCGGGGCCGGAGCCGCTGTTTGCGCCGCCGGGGTCGCGGTTTGCGTATTGGGATTCGGCGATGAACCAATTTGCGAACGTGCTGACAAAGATCGCGGGCGAATCGTTGGAGGAGTTGGTGCGGCGGCGCATTGCGGACCCGATCGGCATGAACCGGGCGAAGTGGGACTGGGGCGACTGGAAACAAGTCGACGGCCTCGTGGTGAACGGCGGGGCGGGAAACAAGAGTGGCGCGCTGAAGATTTCGGCGCGCGAGGCGGCGAGGTTCGGGCTGTTGATTCTGAACCGAGGTCGCTGGGGCGACCGGCAGTTGCTCAGCGACCGCTGGGTCGACGAAGCGACGCGAGTGCAGGTGCCCGCGGAATTGCCCGTCGGATACGCGGCGCGTTCGCGGAGCGGCCCGGGCGAATACGGCTACAACTGGTGGGTCAACGGCGTCCGCGCGGACGGGACGCGCAAATGGCCGGAAGCGCCGCCGCGCACCCACGCCGCGCTCGGGCACAACAACAATGCGTGTTTTGTGATTCCGGAATGGGACATGGTGATCGTGCGACTCGGCCTCGACGGATCGGCGGGCGACAAGGCGTGGAACACTTTCCTCGGCGCGGTCGGCAAGGCGGTGGTGAGGTGAGGCGGAGACCGCCAAACGGGTTGCGGTCGAGGGAAATCTGCTGGGTCGAAACTTTCCGGTTTTTCCGTTGCGGGGTGGGGGCGCCGCCCTTCAATGGCGCGTTTCCCCCTGCATGTATCTCAAGGCGCTCAAGCTTCACGGGTTCAAATCCTTTGCCGACAACACGACTCTCCGGTTCGAACCGGGGGTGACGGCGATCGTCGGGCCCAACGGTTGCGGCAAGTCCAACGTCGCGGACTCGATTCGTTGGGTGCTGGGTGAACAGAGCGCGAAGGCCCTGCGCGGCGGCAAGATGCAGGACGTCATTTTCGAGGGCGCGGACACGCGCAAACCGTCGCAGATCTGCGAAGTGTCGCTGTTGCTCACGGAGTGCGAAAAGCAGCTCGGGACGGAATTTCACGAGGTGGAAATCATGCGGCGGGTGCACCGTGACGGGCAGAGCGAATACTCGCTGAACGGGCAGGCGTGCCGACTGAAAGACATCCAGAAGCTTTTTATGGACACCGGCATCGGCCGGACCAGCTACTCGATCATGGCGCAGGGCCAGATCGACCAGATCTTGTCGTCCAAGCCCGAGGAGCGGCGCGCGGTGTTTGAAGAGGCGGCGGGCATCACGAAATACAAATCGGCACGCCGTGAGGCCATGCAGAAGCTGGCGCTGACCGACACGAATTTGGCCCGCGTGGCGGACGTGATCGGCGAGGTATCGCGGCAAATCGGCTCGCTGCGCCGGCAAGCCTCGAAGGCGATGCGCTACAAGCGGCTCAACCACCGCCTGCGGCACCTCGCGCTCGCGTGGAGCGGTTATCATCACGCCGAACTGAGTGCGACGCTCGGTGCCTTGGAGGCGAAAGTCGTGGCCTTGCGATCCGAAGCGGACACGCGGCGGGAAAGTCTGGAGACGCAACAAACAGAGCTGGACGAGAAGAAGCAGCAGCGCGCGCGGCTCAATCAGCGCGTGCAGGATGCCCAGCAGGCGGTGTTCGATCTGCGTTCGCAGAAGGAAGCGGCGGAAAACGCGGCGAACCTTGCACAGATTCGTCGCAGCGGGCTCGAGGACCGGTTGGCGTCGTCACGCGACAATTTCGGCGAAATCGAAATGCAGCTCCGCGAAGTGTCTGCGCAGGTGGACACGGGGGCGCAGGACAAACAGATGCAACTCGGGCTGCTGGGCAGCAGCGACGCGGTTTTCCAACAACGCAACCGTGAGTTGGCGATCGCGGAGGGCGAGTTGAGCAAGCTCGAGCAAGAGCTGAATCAGGCGAAGTTTCAATTGCTGCAGATCGACAGCACGGTGGCGCGGCTGCGGACGGATTGCTCGGGCTACGAAGTCGACCAGAAGACGAGCGCGCACAAACACGAGTCGCTCGCGCAGGAAATCGAAAGCGTGCGCCAGGAAGTGGCGGCCGCGGCGGCGCTTGCGGCCGAAACCGAGGCGCGCACCGAAGAGGCGTTGGCGGAAAAATCGCGGGCGCACAACGAGTCGGTCGCGGCCCAGCAGGCGATCACCGATCTCACGCGCGAGTTTCGCGAGGCGCAGCGCAAGCTGTCGGAAATTGATCGCGCGTTGGCGCAACGCACGGCGCGGTTGCGGCTGCTCCAGCAACTCGCGGAGCGCTGGGAAGGTTTCGGCGAAGGCGCGAAGGCGGTGCTGCAAGGCCGCTTGGACGCGGCGCTCGCGGGCGCGAAGGCGGCGCCCATCATGCAGGGCCTCGCGGTGAAGCCGGAGTTCGGCAAAGCGATCGAGGCAATCTTCGGTTCGGCGGCGGAGGCGATCAGCGTGAGCGACCTCGGCACGGCGCAGCGAATTTTGGCGCAGTTGGAAAACGAGCAAATCGGCTCGGCGGTGCTGAATGTGGCCGAGTTGGCGGGAGCCCACGGCTCGGGAGTGGAATTGCCCGCGGGGCTGCAACCGGCGTTGAACGCCGTGAGCGACACCGATCCGGCGCATCCGGCCCTGGGGTTGTTGCGCGAGTCGTATATCGCGGACGATTTGGGGGCGTTTCTGGAATTCTGGAAAGCGAATCCGGCGTTTGGGTTTCTCGCGGTGGTCACGCGAAAGGGTGACTTGGTGGATCGGCGCGGTTTGATCTATGGCGGGCATCACAGCTCGAAAAAATCTTCGAACAGCATCGTGCAGCGCGAAATCGATTTGCGCGAAACGGCCAAGGCGCTGGCGGACGAGCAGAAGGCGCACGACGATCAAAAAATCGTGATTGAGGCGCTGAATGTCCGGCTCGCGGAAGCGGAGCAGAATCTGGAGCAGCGGCGCGCGGACGTTCTGACGGTGACGCAAACACTGGCGGCGGCGCAGGCCGAGCAACGCAACGCGCAGCGCGCAGCCGAAGACGCCGGCAACCGACTGAACCGCATGGAAGGCGATCTCGGTTCATTGGAGCACGCCCGCAACGAGGCGCATGCACGGTGGGAAAAAGCGCAGGCCGGTCTGGCTGAAGCCGACGCGGTTTCGGTGCAGCAGCGCGAAAAAATTCACGCGACCGAAACGCGCATCACGGAGATCCGCACGGAGCGCGACGTGAAGCGGGATACGCTCGGGCAAGCCCGGCTCGAACTCGCGGAGCGTCGCCAGAAAGTGGAAGTGCTCGACCGCGGGCTCGGCGAGATGGAGCGCCGGCGCATTCAACTCAGCGAACTTCTCGCCCAACGGCAGATGGAGATCGAGACGTGGACCGCGCAGACGGCTGCGTTGGAAAGCGAATCATCCGAGCAGCGCGCGCGGGCGGCGCAGATCGCCGAGACGTTTTCCGTGGCGCAAGGCCAGGTGGAGGAGGTGCGGGTGGGGCTCGTGGACATCGAGCGCGAGATCAATGCCCTCGAATCTTCACAGGTGAGTGTGCGGCAAGAGGCGGATGCTTCGCACAGCCAGTTGAGCACGCATGAAATCAAGTTGGCCGAAAACCGGCAGCGCGCGCAGTTCCTCGTGGAGGAGGTGATGCGCGAATTTCAGACCGGCGTCGCGGCCATCGACTGGAAGCACCAGCTGTGGCATGCCGACGACGAGCCCGAGGGAGTCAAACCGCTCGACCTCGACGAAGATGACGATGACTCGCCGGAAGCGGCTTCGGCGGCACCGGCTGTGGCGGAAGGTGCACCTACCGTCGATGGCGATGCGGCTCCGAAGCGCCGTCGAAAAAAGAAAGAAGCGAAAGGCGAGCCGACCGAAAAAGATCTGGCTGCGTTGGATGCGACCGACTGGACCGCAATCAAGGTCGAATCCGATGCGTTGCGCCAGCGGCTCAACGGCATGGGCGCGGTGAATCTCGTCGCGATCGAAGAATACGCGGAGCTGAAACAGCGCCACGATTTCCTTCACGGTCAGGTGACCGACCTCACGACGGCGAAGGCCGAACTGATCAAGGCGATTGACGAGATCAACCAGACGTCGCTCCAGCAGTTTCAGGTGACGTTTGAGCAGATCAAAAAGAACTTCGAGTATACCTTCCACACGCTGTTCGGCGGCGGTCGGGCGCACCTCGAGTTGATCGCGGCGGAGGATATTTTGGAGAGCGGCATCGAGATCGTGGCGCAGCCGCCGGGCACGAAACTTAAAGGCATTACGTTGCTGTCAGGCGGTCAAAAGACACTTACGGCCGTCGCATTGCTCTTCGCGCTCTACATGGTGAAACCCTCGCCGTTCTGTTTGCTCGACGAACTCGACGCGCCGCTCGACGAATCGAACATCGGCCGTTTCACGGATCTGTTGAAGAAGTTCGTCGGGGAATCGCAGTTCATCATCATCACGCACAACAAGCGGACGGTTTCGGCCGCGAGCGCGATCTACGGCGTGACGATGGAAGAGCGCGGTGTTTCGAAGACGGTTTCGATGAAGTTCAATGCCGAGCGCGGCGACATCGAGGCGCATCCGCAGAACATCGCGGAGTCGGTGCGCGGGGCGAAACACGAAGGGGCGCAAGCCTAGTCGCGGCCAATGAAACGCCGTCGCATCAAATTGGTCTGGGGTGCGTCGGACGTCATTCGCGGGCGTTGGTATTTCGGCCTGTTCGGGCTTTACGACCGGGCAGAAGGTAAACGCGAGGACGGCATCGCCATCAGTCTGCGCGGCGTGACGTTGTGGGCGGTGGCGGCGGCAGTCGCGGGTTACGTGGCGGCGACGGCGGCGCTGTGGTCGTTTTGGCAGCGGAACCCGTATTGCCTGCTGACTTATGCGGACGCGTTCTTCTATCCGGTGCGACGAGGAGAGGTGGCGCAGAAAAAAGGACGGGCGTTTATCGCCGAGGGCCAGGAACTCGTGAAAGCGAACAAGTGGATGGAAGGGGCGCCGCTCCTGCGGCACGGATTGACGCTCTATCCGGCGGATTTGCCCGCACGCCAAGCGCTGGCGAAGTTCAACGTGATGCTCAACCAACGGACGCAGGCCGTGAAGCTGCTGAGCGACGGGCTCACGGGCGAATTTCCCGGCCGGACGTATTTGCAGAGTTTGTTCGATTTGGCGGAGCAAGGGGATGACTTTGCTTTGGTGGTCGCGACGGCGGACCGGTTCCTGCCGACTTTGGTGGGGACGGCGCATGCGGTGGAAAGGCGGTGGCTGTCGGCGCGAAAATTCGCGGCGATGATCGGTGCAGGGAAACATGCCGACGCGTTGGCAGCAGCCCAGGCGGCGGAGCCCGGGGAAATGTCGTCGGAGCACCAAGTGCTGGCACTGGTCGGAATGGGCAGAGCGGCCGACGCCGTGAAGCTTCTGGAAGATTGGGGAAAGCAGCCTGGTGCGGATGTGCGCACCGTGCGGCGCCTGCAAGTGCGCGCCTATCGTGAAGCGGGTCGGCTCGACGAGATGGAACGGGCGCTGGGCGAGCTGCGAACCATGACGCCATCCGACCCGCGGCAATCGGTTTACGGCATCGTGCAGCGGGCGCTCGCGGGGCGTGACGAGTCGGCTCGCGTTGCGCAGGAGGATTTTCTTTTTCGTTTTGGCGGATCGCCGGAGAATTTGCGGATGCTGGCGGAGCCACTCGCCGAGATCGGAAATCGGGCGCTCTTCGAGCGATGCTTTGGCGCAGCCCGCGAGCGCGGTTATGCCGTGCAGGTTTTTCGAGTGTTGCTCGTGCAGCTTCATCTGCAGCGCGGCGAATGGGCCGATGCGGCAAAGGTATTCGCCGAGGCCAAACCGGTGCCTGGCAAAACGTCGTCGGTTGCCGAGCAATTTTGGGTGGAATGGACCGGGCGGTTAATCGAGGCAGCGTCCGGGCCGGGTGAGGCGGCCCAATCTTCTTTGATCGAGTTTTTGCGCGGCCGACCATGGCCGATGACCGTTTTCCGCAAGAGCATCGAAGCGCTGCGGCGGGCGGGTCGCAAAGAAACGGCGCGAGACGCGGTGTCCGTGGCGGAGGGTTTGTTTCCTGCGAGCAAATGGATTCAGGACCAAAAATCTTCACTCGCGCAGGAACTCAGCGCGAAACCCACCTCGGCCACGCCGGGACCCGATACACCCGCACCGACCACCGCCGGGGCGGCAGCGACGACGGAGCGGCGTTTTTTCGAACAGTTGGACGGCCATTTGGCGGTGAGCGATTGGGCTGCGGGAGACAGGCTGTTGCGGGAGGTGCGCGGTCGCCGGCCGGCACCGGGCTGGCTTGAAAAGCGGGAGGCGGACCTGCGGGTTGCCGAAGTCCGAATCAATCACGGCCGAGGGGAGACGCCCGCGATGTTGGCGTCGGCCCGACTATACTTGAACGGCGATGTCGACCGGTCGACGCGCATGGTCGAAATGGCGAAAGCGTTTCGCGCGGCCGGCGACCAAGCCGCGTCGGTGGCTTTGGTGCAGACCGTATTGCTGCGCGTGCCCGATTTCGCACCGGCGCAACGTCTACTCAAGGAGTGGAAAGCGGCTCCTCCCGGCGCGAAATAACAGGGAGTCGGAGCCGGCCGCCGTCGCGGGTTTACAAGATCAGATCAGGCGGCACGTTGCTCAGGGCTTCCTCGATCGTCGTGAGGCCCATGCGGACTTTGAGCATCGAATCTTGGTGAAGTGTCTTCATGCCGTTGCGCATGGCGATACGCTTCAGTTCGGCGACCTCGGCTTCTTTATTGATGGCCTCGGTGAGCTCTTCGCTGTTCGTCATGAGTTCGTGAATGCCGACGCGGCCTTTGTAGCCGGTGCCGCTACAGGTGGGGCAGCCCTGGGCGTTGGCTTTGAAAATCTGTCCGCTCCAGCCGATGGCCTTGTTCATCAGCTCCTGTTCGCGGCCCTTGGGCTCGTAGGGCATTTTGCAGTTCTTGCAGACCCGGCGGAGCAGTCGCTGGGCGCACACGCAGACAAGCGAGGCGGAGATGTTAAATGCCTCGACGCCCATTTCGCCGATACGGGCGACGGTCGACGGCGCGTCGTTGGTGTGCAACGTGGAGACGAGCAAGTGACCGGTGAGCGCGGCTTCCACGGCGATTTGGGCGGTTTCCTCGTCGCGGATTTCGCCGACCAGAATGATGTCGGGGTCCATGCGGAGGTAGCACCGCAGAGCGCGGGCAAACGTGAGGCCGATCTGCCGGTTCATTTGCATCTGATTGATGCCGGCGAGTGTGTATTCGATCGGGTCTTCGGCCGTCTGGATGTTGACGTCGGGGGTGTTTACTTCGCCGAGCGCGGAATAGAGGGTCATCGACTTGCCGGAACCCGTCGGACCGCAGTGCAGAATCATGCCGTAGGGCTGGCGGATGCATTCGCGGTATTTGGCGAGATTCTCGTCCGAGAATCCCAGCGCGGGCAGCGGCAACGTGGACTTCTGCTTGTCGAGAATACGCATGACCACCTTCTCGCCATCCTTCATCGGACCGGTCGCGACGCGAAGGTCGATGTCCATGTTCTTCTTCGTATATTTCTTGAAGACGATACGGCCGTCCTGCGGAAGACGGCGCTCGGAGATGTCCAAATTGCACATGATCTTCAGGCGGGTGATCATGGAATTCGTGACCTGTTTGGGCAGGCGGAGCTTTTCCTGGCACAGGCCGTCGATACGGTAGCGGATCAGGAGATCCTTTTCCATCGGCTCGATGTGGATATCGGAGGCGCCGCAGACGTAGGCGTCTTCGATAATGCGGTTCGTCAGCTGGATGATCGGGGCCGAATCTTCGTTTTCGAGATCGGCCGCGCTGATTTCCGAGCCGCCTTCGGACGAGTAGGTATTGCTGATGATGTCCGCGACCGAAGTGATATCGACATCATCGGCGCCCGGCGCGCCGCCCTTCGCGTCCTTGAAGAATTTCTTGAGGATCTGCTCGAAGAACGTGGCGGAAACGACACTGACGTCCTCGATCGACTGTTCGGTGGCCTGGGAGAACGACTCGCGCTTGGCGTAGTCGAGCGGGTTGGTCATCAACACGGCGACGGAGTTGGGACTCGTGCGCTTGTGCGGGAAAATGCCTTCGCGGCGGATGATCGCGTCGCCGGTGACTTCGATGAGCTTTTCGTCGATTTCGATATCCTCGAGCTTTGTGACGAGGGGGAGGTCCGTCAGTTTGGCGACGAAACGCGCGGTGTCTTCCGCGTTCGGCACGAACTTCGGATCGACCATGCGGTGGATCAACGTGGAGGAATACTCGGCGACTTCCTGCAGCAGCGCCAAGTCGCGCTCGGTGAATTCACCGTCGGTGCCGGCGGAGAGTTCCTTGTTGAGCACTTGGATGGCGCCGAGCGTGATGGTCGATTTCAGAGCCACCGTGAGCATCGACCGGACTTCGAAGCCGGTGTTTTGCGCCATTGTGGTCATGAACGGCGCCTGGCTTTCGCTATTGCGAAAGAAGATGGGCTCACCGGTTTCAATCACGCGCCCGACGATGCCTTTGCCGGCGGGGATTTTCAGGGCGAGGAGTTTGGCGGCGGTCTCTTCGAATTTCTTGTGCTTGGCGGGATCGGCGGCCCAGAGGGTGGGGGAGTAATAGACCTGTTTGAACGCGATCTCGTTTCCTTCGACCAAATAGAACGTCATCGACTGGGCCTGCAGGGCTTCGACGACCTTTGCGGCGGTCAATTCGATGACGGAAGCGACGTCCTCGCGGCTCGGGGCCGGTTTTGAAATGACCTTGATGAGGAGAGAGCGGCGCAGGGTGCCGGCAATGTTGGTGGAAGCCATGGTGCTCGTGAGGGGCGTTTGGTTCTGGAATTGTCAGCGGGCGGAAGCTCCCGCAATGAGAAACCCGCACGGGTAACACGTAAACCTGTGCGAATCATCGCGCAATCCACATGCTGGCCTGGCTCAAAGATTTATTTTCGCACGAAACGTCGGGCAACGCGGGCGAACGCGGCGAGCGGATCGCGGCCGAGTGGTTGCGACGCGAGCGCGCTTTTTCGATCGTGGCGCGCAATTGGCGCAGTCCGCACGATCGCCGCGACGAGATCGATCTCGTCTGCCGGGACGGCGAGGCGCTCGTGTTTGTGGAAGTAAAGACCCGTTCAGGCTCGGCGCTCGTGCCGGGATTTCATGCGGTCGATGCCCGGAAGAAACGCGTGCTGCGGCGTGCCGCCGAGGCATATCTGGCTGGCTTGCACGAAAAGCCGCTCACGTTTCGACTCGATGTCGTCGAAGTCGTGCTGCCGCCGACGGGATCGACGAGCGCGCCGGAGGTGCTGCATTTCGAGAACATCGCCCTGTTTGGAAAACACTTTCGCGGCTGATCGTTTGCGGCCCGTCATATCTGGCATTTCCCTTGCGTCGCCTCCGGCGAACCCGAGAACTTCCAAATTCATGTCCGACACACCGCGTCATCCGTTCCTGCATGGCCTCAGCAAGCACCGTGGCGCTCCGCCCACGGTCGTCGTGATCTTCGGTGCGTCCGGTGATCTGACGGCACGCAAACTCATCCCGGCAGTCTATAATCTCGGTGTGGACGGTCTGTTGCCGGCCGATTTCTACCTGATCGGCTACGGACGGAAACCGATTCCGGACGAGGAATTTCGCACGCTCGCGGCGGATGCGATCAAGGAATTCTCGCGGCGTGAACTTTCACCGGAAGTGTGGTCTCGGGTGGCGGCGCATACGAGCTACGTGGCGGGTGGTTACGATGAAAAACCGGCCTTCGACCGGCTGGCAGCGCACATCGCCGAAATCGAGAAAAAGCTCGGGCGCGACGTGCAGCGTTTGTTTTACATTTCGACGCCGCCCTCGGTGTTTGCACCGATTCTGCAAAATCTCGGAGCGAGCGGGCTCGCGTCGCAGCATCTCGGACGCACCCACCACTCAAAGGTGATTATTGAAAAGCCGTTTGGTAAAGACCTCGAGTCGGCGCGCGCGTTGAACGGGACCATCCGGGCGGTATTTGAGGAGCATCAAGTCTACCGGATCGACCACTATCTCGGCAAAGAGACGGTGCAGGATTTATTGGTGCAGCGCTTCGCGAACGCGATTTTCGAGCCACTGTGGAACCGCAACTTCATCGACAGTGTGCAGATCACGGTGGCCGAGGAAGTCGGCGTGGGCTCGCGTGGCGGTTACTACGAGCAGAGTGGTTGTCTGCGCGACATGATCCAGAACCATACGATGCAGCTGCTCGCGCTTACGGCGATGGAACCGCCGGGCTCGCTCGATGCGGAATCGATCCGCGATGAAAAAGTAAAGGTGCTCAAAGCGATTCAGCCACTCACGATCGGCCCGGCCGGCGATGTCGCGCGGGCGCAATACTCGGGTGGTATGCTCAGCGGCAAGGCCGTGCCCGGCTATCTCGAAGAGGAGGCGATCGCTCCGATGTCCAACACGGAAACCTACGCGGCCCTGCGCCTGTCCATCAACAACTGGCGCTGGCAAGGCGTGCCGTTCTATCTGCGCTCCGGGAAACGGATGGCCCGGCGCGTTTCCGAAATCGCGATCAATTTCCGTCGTCCGCCGGGCACGCTGTTCGCCGGGGAAACGGCCCGCTTCGACCTCGCGGCCAACACGCTCTCGTTTCAGATCCAGCCCGACGAGGGGCTCAGTTTGATTCTCAATACCAAGGTGCCGGGACTCGAAACGCGCACGCAGCCCGTGAAGATGAGTTTCCGCTACGCGACGACGTTCGGTTCGAACACCGCGGAGGCCTACGAACGCCTCGTGCTCGATGCAATGATCGGTGACGGCACGTTGTTCATCCGCGGCGACGAGGCGGAGGCATCTTGGAAACTCTGCACGCCGGTGCTCGATTATTGGCGAAGTGTGGGCCGCAGCGGGATGGACAGCTATGCCGCCGGCTCGTGGGGGCCGCCGAGTGCCGACGCGCTGCTCGCCAAGCAGAATCACCACTGGCGCCAGCCCTGAGTTGCCATGCCCGCTATTTTCGAAGCCTTGCCGGGAATCGAAGTTCCGGTCGGCGCGATCTCCAAGAGTCTCGCGCAAATCTGGTCGGACACCGCCGCCGACGGCCGACCCGCGCCACAGGCCGACGATGCGAAGGCCACGCAGCTGAACGTCGTGCTGCATCTCGGCCTGAACACGACTCCGGAAGACGCCGCGCAGCAGTTTAAAGTGATCAGTGCTTTCTCGCAGCGTTACCCGAGCCGGATCGTGGTGTTGTGCCCGTTGCACGCCGATGTGCCCGCGGCGGAGGTGCGGGCGAAAATTTACGCCGAGTGTCATTTTGGAAAATCGAAGTCAGACAAACGCTGCGTCGAGTTTGTGATGCTCAGCTATTCGCGGAGCGCGCGCCCGTTTCTCGAAAACCAAGTGTCGGTGTGCCTCTCCACCGATCTTCCGCTCTACTATTGGGCGCACCGTTTCTCCGCCAGCGGTCGTCTCGCGGACTACCGCTACCTGCTGGGGCGGGCGAAACGGGTGTTGATCGACAGTGCGATCGCGCCGCCCGATGCGTTGACCTACCGTTGGGAAAACCCGGCGGGACTTCGTGACCTGGTGTATTCGCGCCTGCTGCCCGTGCGGCAGAGCATCGGGCAATTTCTCTCGGCCTATTCGCCGGCCTTGTTGGTCGAGGGACTGTGCGGTGTGGTCGTGAGCCACGATGGCTCATTGGAGGCCGAGGGGCGCGTGACGCTGGCGTGGTTGCAACGCCGTCTGGCGGCCTGTGGCGCGGAGGCGGGTAAGGTGGCGTTTGCGAATACGCCGCTGGCTGCTGAGGCGAGAGCGGGGCTCGAGGTGCGCTTCGACTACACGAAGCCGGAAAAATTTTTCCGCTGGTCCGGCAATGTGGGACTCGGCTCCGCGACCTTCGAAGCCGATTTGGGCACGGGACGCACCACCTTGGCCGCGGCGGCGAGCCTGCTTTCGCCGGAAAACGCACTGAGCGAGGCGATGTTCTTTTGAGGTCGCGTTCAGCGGACTACGGAATGTTGCGCATCTGGTGGCGGGCTAGCCACGGATCGATTTTGGTGAGCAGCACCCGCGCCCAGGCACCCCGCAAGCGCGTGAGCCAAGTCTGGGTCTCGCGCCAAGCGGCCAACTTAACCTCGCGGGATTGTCGGAGATCGGCGGTGAACGCGGCGCGCGCTTCGTCGGCCAAACGTGGATCCGAGAGTTGCACCATAAGCTCGTAGTTGATGCCGAGCGAGCGGGCATCGAGATTGGCGGTGCCGACAAATACGTGGTCGTCGACTAGTGCGAGTTTCCCGTGGAGGATTTGCGGTTGGTATTCCCAGATACGCACGCCGGCTTTCAGCAAGGTGCCGTAAAGCGTGCGGGCCGCGAATTGCGCGAGCGGCACGTCGGTCTTCCCGGCGAGCAGGAGTTCGACGGTGCCACCACGCCGGGCTACGCGGCGCAGGGCGTGACGCAAGCGGAAGCCGGGCAAAAAATAGGCGGAGACGATTCGGACATGGCGTGCATCCCGGAGTGCGCGCAGCAACTGGCGGCTGAATTGATTGCGCACCAACCGTGGGCCGCTGAACAGGACCGGCCCCGGGCGCGCATAAAACAACGGCCAGCGCAGCGATGCTTTCCGCACGTGCCGCAAGAGCCAGTGCCGCAGGCGGTGATCGCGAAACAGGCTATCGAACGATTCCGCGAGTTGGCGCAGCGCTGCTGGATCGGACAACTCTATGCCGAGATCGCGCCAACCGCGGGTGACGCCGTCGCCATCGTATTCGAGCGCGATGTTGAACCCTCCCACTACGGCGACCCGTTCGTCCACGAGGAGAAGCTTGCGGTGGTTGCGCAGGGCGAAGTGGCGAAGCGAGATTGGATTGAAGATGCGGGCGCGACCGCCGGCGGCTTCAAATTCGGCCCAGTAGTGGCCGGGCAGTGAGGAGGAGCCGACCGCGTCGACGAGCACTTTGACGCGCACACCGCGTGCGGCCGCGCGGGTGAGTGCTGCACGGAATTTTTCGCCGACGCCGTCGGGGCTCCAGATATACGTCTCGCAGCGGATCGAGACCGTGGCGGCATCGATCAAGGCTAGCATTCGCCGGTAGGCGGTTTCACCGGTGGGAAGCCAGTTCGCCCGAGCTGGTGAATGCGGGGCGGCGATGCGCGCGGTCATGGCAGGCGGCGCGGGCGGCGAGCGACGCTCAGCCGGTCACGTTCAACACGGCATAGGTGCGTTTGCCTTTGCGGAGGAGAATGTATCTGCCGAACAGCAGGTCGGCCGAGGTCACGAGGCGCGCGGATTCCGCCGCGCGCACGTTGTTAACGTAGATGCCGCCGCCTTCGATGTCTTTGCGGGCCTGGCCGCGCGACGGCGCGAGGCCGGCGTGCACGAGGAGATCCAGCAAGGCGGTGCCGGCGCCATCGAGTTTCGCGCGCTCGAGGTCTTTCGTCGGGACTTCTCCGACGACGTCTTTGAACACCGCTTCGCTGACACCATCGAGACCGCCGCCAAACATGATCTCGCTGGCGCGCATGGCATCGTCGCAGGCCGACTTGCCATGCACGAGCGTCGTGACTTCGCGGGCGAGGGCCTTTTGCGCGGCGCGGGCGCCGGGGTTGGCTTTCATTTCAGCTTCTAACGCGGCGATTTGTTCCTGCGACAGGAACGTGAGCACCTTGAGGAGCTTCACGACGTCGGCGTCTTCCGACTGAATGAAGAATTGGTAGAAACGGTAGGGCGTCGTGCGCACCGGATCGAGCCACACGGCGCCGCTGGCGGATTTACCGTATTTAGTGCCGTCGCTCTTGGTGAGCAGCGGAAACGTCAGGCCCCAGGCGGGCACACCGAGCTTTTTGCGGATGAGATCGGTGCCGGCGGTGATGTTGCCCCATTGGTCGGTGGCGCCCACTTGGATCTCGCAGTTCGCGGACTGGCGAAGGTGGCAGAAATCGAAGGCCTGCAGCAGCATGTAGCTGAACTCGGTGTAGCTGATGCCGCCTTCGCTCTCGAGGCGGGACCTCACGCTGTCTTTCGCGATCATCTGGTTGACCGAAAAATATTTTCCGACGTCGCGGAGAAATTCGAGGAAGGTCACCGGCGCGGTCCACGAGGCGTTGTCAACGAGACGAGCGGGGTTGGTGGTGGTCTCGAAGTCGAGGAACTTGGAAAGCTGCTGCTTGATGCACGCGATATTGTGCGCGACCTGCTCGGAAGTTTGGAGATTGCGCTCGGAGGATTTGCCCGAGGGGTCGCCGACCATGCCGGTGGCTCCGCCGGCCAAGGCGATGGGGTGATGCCCGAAAAGCTGGAAGCGGCGCAGCGCGAGCAGAGGAACGAGGTTGCCCACGTGCAGCGAATCGGCGGTCGGGTCGAAGCCGCAATACAAGGTCGTCGGTCCCTCGGCCAGGCGCTTGGTCAGCGCGTCAAGATCAGTGCAGTCGGCGTAGAGGCCGCGCCAGTGGAGTTCGTCGAGGAGCGTCATTGCGGTGAAAGGAAAATTAAACGGGGCGGGGGAGCGGGCGTGCAAGAGCGATTCTAATGGGAGCGGCGGTGAAAATAGAAAGGCGGCTGTTACCCGGAAAAACGGTTTGCGGCGGCCGGAACCGCGGCTCAACTTCGCCATTCCATCCGTGCGGCCACCGTGCGGTTTACGACAACCTAACTCCCATCCTCCCTCCCATGCCTATCGCTGTTGGCTCCCAAGCCCCTGATTTCACCCTCAAGTCCAAGACCGCCGACGGTCTTGTCGATGTTAAGCTCAGTGCCAATTTCGGCCAAAAGCAGACCGTGATCCTCTTCTTCCCCTTGGCCTATACCGGCGTCTGCACGCAGGAAATGTGCGATCAGACGAGCGGACTCGGCGAGTATGAGCAGCTCGGCGCGACGGTTTACGCCATCAGCGTCGACAGCCCCTTCACCCAGGAAGCGTGGGCCAAGACGAACAAGATCGGCATCACGCTGCTCTCCGATTTGAACAAGGAAACCACCAAGGCCTACGGCGTGCTCTTCCCAATGCTCGCCGGCATCGGCGATACCTCTGCCCGCGCGGCGTTCGTCGTCGGCAAAGACGGTGTGGTGAAATACGCCGAGCAGACCGCGACTCCGAAGGACCTGCCGAACTTCGCTGCGATCAAGGCGGCGTTGGCCGGCTAAGTTTCTCCCGAGGCGGGCCCGGTGCGGCCCGCCTCAACTGTTTCTCCGCACGAATTTATCTCCATGAGCCTTCCGAATCCCTTCAACACGCTGCAGACGTTTTCCGCCAACGGAGCGTCTCACCAATTCTACTCGTTGCCCGCGCTGGAGCAGGCCGGTTTCAAGGTCTCGCGCCTGCCGGTGTCGATCCGCCTCGTGCTTGAGTCGCTGCTGCGCAATTGCGACGGCAAACGCGTCGCGGAGCCGGCCATCCGCGATCTCGCGGGCTGGGGTGCGAAGTCGCCGCGCACGGAGGAGATTCCGTTCGTCGTCGCACGCATCGTGTTGCAGGACTTCACCGGCGTGCCGCTTCTGGTGGATCTCGCAGCGATGCGCTCCGCGGTCGTGAAGCTGGGCAAGAACCCGAAGATCATCGAGCCGCTCGTGCCCGTCGATCTCGTGGTGGATCACTCCGTCCAGGTCGATTTCGCCGGTTCGGCGGACGCTCTCAAAAAGAACCTCGATCTCGAGTTCTCACGCAATCGTGAGCGCTATGAATTTCTCAAGTGGGGCATGCAGGCGTTCGACACGTTTAAGGTCGTGCCTCCCGGCATCGGTATCGTGCACCAGGTGAATCTCGAGTATCTCGCGAAGGGCGTGCTCAGCGACAACGCGGGTGTCTACTATCCCGATACGCTCGTGGGCACCGACTCGCACACGACGATGATCAACGGTCTTGGCATCGTGGGCTGGGGCGTCGGCGGCATCGAAGCCGAGGCGGGCATGCTCGGTCAGCCGGTTTATTTTCTCACACCCGACGTGGTCGGCGTGCACCTCACCGGTGCGCTTCGCGAAGGCGTCACCGCGACCGACCTCGCACTCACGCTCACGCAGATGCTGCGCAAGGCGAAGGTCGTCGGTAAATTCGTCGAGTTCTACGGCCCGGGTGCCGCGGCGCTCCCGGTGGTGGACCGTGCGATGATCGCCAACATGGCGCCCGAATACGGCGCGACGATGGGCTTCTTCCCGATCGACGCCGAGTGCTCGAGTTTCCTCCGTGCCACGGGTCGCGACGAAAAACACGTCGAGCTCTACGAAGCTTACTATAAGGCCCAGAATCTCTGGGGTATCCCGCAGCGCGGCTCGATCGACTACTCGCAAGACCTCGAACTCGATCTCGCCACGGTGGTCCCGAGCGTGGCCGGTCCGAAGCGCCCGCAGGATCGCATCGAACTCCCGAAGATGAAGCAGGAGTTTACGTCCGCTTTCTCGAAGCCCGTTACCGAAAATGGCTTTGGCAAAAAGGCCGAAGAATTTTCCACCGTCTCCGCCGAAGTCGGCGGCACCCGCGTCGGTCACGGTTCTGTGCTGATCGCCGCGATAACGAGCTGCACCAATACCTCCAATCCGTCGGTCATGCTTGCCGCGGGTCTCCTTGCGAAGAAAGCCGTCGAGAAGGGGCTCAAGGTTAACCCGCTCGTGAAATCGTCGCTGGCCCCCGGCTCGCGCGTCGTCACCGACTACCTCGAAAAAACCGGCCTCGCACCGTATCTCGACCAACTCGGGTTTCAGACGGTCGGCTACGGTTGCACGACCTGTATCGGCAATTCCGGCCCGCTCGATGCGAAGATCGAAGAGGCCGTGGTGAAGAACGACCTCGTCGCCGCCTCCGTGCTCTCGGGCAACCGCAATTTCGAGGCGCGCGTGCACCAGAACATCAAGAGCAACTTCCTCATGTCGCCCCCGCTCGTGGTCGCTTTCGCGCTCGCGGGCCGCGTGGATATCGACATGTCGAAAGAGCCGATCGGCACCGACCAGGCCGGGCAGCCGGTGATGTTGAAAGACATCTGGCCCTCCTTGCAGGAAGTGCGCGATCAAATGCAGGCCGCGCTCAAGCCCGAGGTGTTCCGCAAGCTCTACACGAACTTCGCCGCTCAGAATCCGAAGTGGAACGAGATCCCATCTTCCACGGGCAACGTCTACTCCTTCGACGCGAAGTCGACCTACATCCAGGAACCGCCGTTCTTCGCCAACTTCTCGATGACGCCCGGCTCGATCCAGCCGATCAACGGTGCGCGCGCGCTCGGCATCTTCGGCGACTCCGTCACGACCGACCACATCTCACCGGCCGGTGCCATCAAGAAGACCTCGCCCGCGGGACGTTTTCTTTTGGAAAACGGTGTCACGTTCGAAGACTTCAATTCCTACGGCTCGCGTCGCGGTAACGACCGCATCATGACCCGCGGCACTTTCGCCAACGTCCGCATCAAGAACCTGATGCTCGGCGGCAAAGAAGGCGGTAACACGATTTACCAGCCGACCGGCGAGGAACTCGCGATCTTCGACGCCGCTGCGAAACACATCGCGGCGAAGACTCCGCTCATCGTCGTCGCCGGCCAGGAATACGGCACGGGTTCCTCCCGTGACTGGGCCGCGAAAGGCACGAACCTCCTCGGCGTCAAAGTCGTGGTGGCGCAGAGCTTCGAGCGTATTCACCGCTCCAATCTCGTCGGCATGGGCGTGCTCCCGCTCCAGTTCAAGGAAGGCACGACCGCGCAAACGCTGAAACTCGACGGCCAGGAGACCTACGACGTCGTGGGCCTCAGCCCCGACATCAAGCCGCAGCAGGACCTCGTGTTGAAGATCACGCGCAAGTCCGGCGAAGTGCTCGAGGTGCCGGTGCGCTGCCGCATCGATACGCCGATCGAGATCGACTACTACCAGCACGGCGGGATCTTGCCTTACGTGCTCCGCCAAATTGTAGCGAAGAGCTGATCCAAGCTTCCGCCCGCGTCGACGACCGACGCGGGCGTTTTTTTAGCTCAACTTAATCACGTTCCAAGCCCCGCCCGGTCGAGCGCTTGCGCGTTCGGCACTTCCAAGCACTTTAGCTGGAACCGTTCGGGACCGATTTCCTTACAAACCTTCGCAATGTCCGAGTCCGTCACCAAGCCCGTCTATCTCGTCGATGTTTACTCCGACCCCGTGGTCGTGCGCATCGACGGTCGCGCGTGCTTCCAAAACAGCGCCTGCCTGCGCGATTTCATCACCGAAATGCTTCGGCAGGGAAAACGTCGCTTCGTTCTCGATTTTCAGAGCTGCGCCAGCATGGACAGCACCTTCCTCGGAGTGTTGGCCGGGACTGCGCTCGAATTGCGGAAAACGGTGCCCGTCGGCAGCCTCGTGTTGGCCCGCGTGGGCCAGCGCAATTTGGAACTGATCCGGAACCTTGGCCTGCACCGTCTGCTCACAGTGGATGCCGGGGATTTTTCGATGAGTTTCAACAAATGCGACACCGCCTTGCTGTGTGCGAACAAGACCGAGTTGGAGCACGCGCGGCTGGTGCTCGAAGCGCATGAAAACCTGGTGACGGTGGACGAATCGAATCGGTCGAAATTTCAGGACGTGCTCACGTTCATGAAAGACCGCGTCGACCAGAAGTGAACGCGGCGGTGCTGCGCTATTGCCGGCGCGCTGCCGATGGGGCAGCAACGGTGCCAGCATGATGTGGTTCCTGCTTATCGGTCTCGCGGTTGGAGCGCTGGTCGTGGCCATCCCGCTGGCTGCCGCACGTCGTCACGAGGATAGCATCGTAGAGGAGAATCAACGCCTCGCGGAGGATCGGCGGAGGTTGCTCGATTTTATGCACCTGATGGCCGAGGCGCTCGGCGAGGGTTTGGGCGCGCAGGCGCTCAGGCAGCGGATCGTCCATGCTTCGATTTTGTGCACCGGCGCGCTCAGCGCCTGCATCTTCGAGCGCACCGAAAAAAACACCATGCGAGGTGTGGCCGTCGAGGGGCTGTTTCCGCCGCATCGGCCCCTGTCTCCGACGGGCGTGGGATCCGCAAGCACGCGGGCGAAATTCATCGAACAGGTTTTGCAGTCGGAGGAATTTCCTGTCGGCGAGGGCATCGTGGGGCGGGTGGCGCGCACGGGGCGAGGCGAGCTTTTGGCCGATGCGGCGGCCGATCCGACCGTGGTGCGCCACGACGATGCCGCGCTAGCCGTGCGATCGGTGATTGCGGTGCCGCTGCAATTTCGCGGGCGATTTTTCGGCGTGCTGGCGGTCACGAATCCGGCGGGCGACCGACCGTTCACTGAAGCCGATTTCACCTTGATGAAGTCGTTGGCGGAGCATGCGGCGCTCGCATTGCACAACGCCGAGTTTCTCCACCTGCAACTGGAGAAACGGCAGCTGGATCTCGATTTGTCGGTCGCCAGTGGCATCCAGCAGATGCTGCTGCCTCGGGGCGGTGTCGCGTTGGCCGGGCTCGACTTTAACGCACGCTACGCGCCGGCGCAAAAAGTGGGTGGCGACCTCTACGACATCTTTCTGCTGTCCGAGTCGCGGCTGGGCGTCGTGGTCGCGGATGTTTCCGGCAAAGGCATCCCGGCGTCGCTGCTGATGGCGATTTGCCGGACGCATTTCCGGCAGATCGCGCCTCGCCACACGTCGCCGGCCGAGGTGCTGCGGGAACTCAACCGGACGCTGCTCGGGGATATCCACGGCGGGCTGTTTGTGACCATGCTCTACGCAGTCATCGATGTGGCCCGGCACGAAGTCACGTTGGCGAGGGCGGGGCACGAGTTGCCGCTCTTCGCGCGTCGTGATCGGTCGACCGGTGCGTATTTGGCCGATTTTGTCGGTTCCGAAGGCATGCCACTGGGGCTCGTCCCGGATGAAATTTTCTCCACGGTCATTGCCGACCGGACGGAGCCGTTTGGCACCGGCGATGTGTTGGTGCTCTACTCGGACGGGTTGACCGAGGCGCCGAACGATGAAGGCACGGAGTTTTCCAGCGCGCGGTTGGCCGACGCCGTGCGAGCATTGCACTTGCACCCGGCCACCGAAATCAACGACGGCATCTTGGCCGGGTTGCGGCGCTTTACGGGTGAGGCGCCGGCGCGGGACGATTTTACCCTCGTGACGGTGAAACGGGTCTGAGTTCGGCGAACTTTTCCGCGGATACGGAAAATCTTTTGCTTCCGGCGTCGCGGTGGTCTCACTCTCCCCAGCCATGTCCACCGCTACCGCCACTTCTCCGCGCCTTGACCGGTTCTCACTGCCCGATGCGGGCGGTCACTTCGGTGGCTACGGCGGGGTGTTCGTGCCGGAGACGTTGATGACGGCGCTGCAGGAACTGGGCGCGGCCTACGAAGTGGCGCGGCACGATCCGGCCTTTCAGGCCGAGCTGAAACATCATCTGAAGGAATTCGCAGGGCGACCGACCGAACTTTATTTCGCGGAACGCCTGACCCAGCACTGTGGCGGGGCGAAGATCTATCTGAAGCGCGAGGACCTGCTCCACACGGGGGCCCACAAAATCAACAACGCGCTCGCTCAGGCGCTGCTCGCGCGGCGCATGGGAAAAAAGCGTATCATCGCCGAGACTGGTGCGGGCCAGCATGGAGTTGCGACGGCGGCGGCGTGCGCGAAGTTCGGACTCGAGTGCGTCGTCTACATGGGCGCGCACGATATGGAGCGGCAGTCGCTCAATGTGTTTCGCATGCGGCTCATGGGCGCGGAAGTGCGCGGCGTCGAAGCCGGTCAAAAGACGCTCAAGGAGGCGATCAACGAGGCGATGCGCGACTGGGTGACGAATGTGCGGAGCACCCACTACATCCTCGGCACGGCCTACGGCTCGCATCCGTATCCGATGATGGTGCGCGATTTTCACCGGGTGATCGGGCAGGAGGCCAAAGAGCAGATCCTCGCCCGGGAGGGTCGGCTGCCGGACGAACTCGTGGCGTGTGTCGGTGGTGGCAGCAACGCGATCGGTCTTTTCTTCGAGTTTCTCGAAGAGCCCAATGTGCGCATGACCGGTGTCGAAGCCGGCGGACGCGGCATCACGCGCGGCGAACACGCGGCGCGTTTTGCCGGTGGGCGACTTGGCGTGCTGCAAGGCTGCAAGACGTTTCTCCTGCAGGACGCTGAGGGCCAAATTGAACTGACCCATTCGGTAAGTGCGGGCCTCGACTATGCGGCCGTGGGGCCGGAACACGCGTTCTACCGCGACCGCGGGCGCATTCACTTTGCCTATGCGACAGACGACGAGGTGATGGCGGCGTTTCAGCTATGTTCGCGGATGGAAGGGATCATCCCGGCGCTAGAGTCGACCCACGCGCTCGTGGAGGGGATGAAGCGCGCCCGGGCGCTCGGTAAAGACAAGGTGATCATCGTGAATCTCTCGGGCCGCGGCGACAAAGACGTGCAGCAGGTTCAGGCGCTGTTGAAACAGCGCAAGGATCAAGGAACAAGTTCCAAGTAACAGGCATCTGCAATGGAACAGAAGCCGCGTGACCTAGTGTTGCGGACCTATGAGTTCGCGCGACGTGTTCGCTTTCGGTGAACCAGTTGGCACGCACGCTGGCGAATATCGAAGATGCCAAACAATTGGTGAGGGCCTCCGGGTCTGTTGCAGCGAACTATCTTGAAGCGCAGGAGGGTTTAAGTCGCAAAGATTTCTTCTATCGAATCAAAGTGTGCCGGAAAGAAGCGCGCGAGTCGGGGCTTTGGCTCCGGTTGCTCGAGATTGGAACGAATCCGGAATTGTCCGCTGACCGCGATTGGTTGGTTAACGAGTCGGAGGAATTGAAACGGATTTTTTCTTCGATCGCGTCAAAAGATGACTCCGGTCAGTAGATTTGGCCGGGATTCTTGCTACTTGATCCCTGTTCCTTGTTACTTTCCCCAATATGAAAAGCATGACTGGCTACGGCCGCGCGACGAGTGAGCTCGCGGGGTTTACTCTCACGGTGCAGGTGAATTCGGTGAACCGGAAGACGCTCGACCTCATGGTCAAGCTGCCGGAGGAGTGGGAGAGCTTGGAGCCGCAGGTCGGCGAACTCGTCCGCAAGTTTGCGGCACGTGGCAAAGTCCACGTCGATATCGAGCTCACCGGCGACAAATCGTCGAAGACCGCGACGTGGGACGAGGCGGCGGCTTCGGAGGCGCTGGATCGCGTGGCGGCGTTTGCGGCGCGCAAAGGCGTGCCGTTTCAGCCGACGCCGGAGTTGCTCTGGCAGGTCGCCAACGCGCAGCGCCGCGAAAGCGAAATGCCGGCCGTGGACGCCGCGCAGGCCGTTGTGCTGGCCACGCTCACGACGGCATTGCGGTCGTTTGCGGCGATGCGGGCGATGGAAGGCGAGTCGCTGATGGTCGATTTTATCAAGCGCAGCGAATTGCTGCACCGGCAGGTCGAAGTGATTGTGGCGCGGGCGCCGCAAGTGCCGGCCAACTACCGTGAGCAGTTGATGAAGCGTCTCCGCGACGCGGGGTTGGAGTTGGATTTGAACGACGAGCGCGTGCTGCGGGAGATCGCGCTGTTTGCGGACCGTTGCGACGTGACTGAAGAGATCACGCGTTTACGCAGCCACTTTGAGCAGTTTGCAGCGCTGCTGAAATCGGACGGCGAGATTGGCCGGAAGGCGGAATTTCTACTCCAGGAAATCGGCCGCGAGGTGAACACAATCGGCAGCAAGGCCAACGATCTTACGATTGCCCGGTCGGTGATCGAACTGAAGAACGAGCTGGAGCGCGTGCGCGAGCAGATCGCCAACGTCGAATAGGCGAGGGACCGGGAAATGAAAAAGGCCGCGTGGTGAGCGCGGCCTTTGTTGTTTTCAGAGATGAAGAGGGCGGGGCGGAGACCGCGCCCTTTGTTCAGCTCCAGCGCAGGTCGGTGCGCGAGAGCGGCATCTGCCGAACGCGTTTGCCGGTGGCGGCGAAGATGGCGTTGCAGATCGCCGGGGCTACTGGCGGGAGTGCGGGTTCGCCCAGACCGGTGGTTGGATATTTGGTCTTGAGGAAGTAGGTCTCGATTTTCGCCGGCGCCTC
>CALRZR010000101.1:0-23493 GCA_943372705.1 Opitutus sp. GAS368
TCGCGCACCACGAGATCGCCGGTGCTGGTGAGTTCGTTTTGACGGATGAACGTCGTGCCGAGGCCGGACGTGATCAGATTTTTCTGCTCGATGATGCCGTGCGCAAAGTCCACCGAAAGGCCGTTGAGCACTTTCCACGGCACATCGAACACGAGGCCCACCTGCTTGGTGATGCCGTCTTCGGGTTTGAGGTTTCGATTTCCGGCGGTTTTCACGAGGCGTTGGTAGGTGCTGGCATCGACGGGATCGCCGGTCAGAGCCTGCGGGCGACGGAGATCCGGCAAACTGGTCACGAGACTTTCGCGCACGCCGCCGTAGAGCTGCGGAAGCGTGGGCGAGCGAAACGTCTCACTGTAGCTGCCGCGCAACATGAGGCTGCGGAAGGGCCGGTAGCGCAGTCCGCCAAAGGGCTTGAGACCGCTGTCGTAGCCGTCGCTGAATTTCTCGAAACGCGTCGCACCGTTGATCTCGAGCGTGTGCAGGAAGCGGAAATGGCGCTCCTTCACAAGCGGCACGCGCAACTCGAAGGACGCCGAGTCAACTTTGCGCGCCGCCTTGGTGGGGTCTTCGAGGCGCACTTGGCCGATGATGTCGTCCAACTTGGTGGAGAGCTCGTCGTTGGCGGTATTGAAATGTTCTTCGCGATGCTGCGCGCTGAGTGAGCTGCCGACCTGGCCCCACGGCAGTGAAAACAACTCGATCGTCGTGAGCCGGCCGTCGAGCAGCGTGGTGTCGGCTTTGCCATCCTTGCCGGAGATGACCTTGATGCTGTCGATCGTCGCAGGGTCGTTTTTGAAGGAGGGCCCGCCGAAAATATTGAGCGCGTCGGGCGTGGTCCTCGCGAGCGCGGCGCGCACGCGGCTCTCGCTGATGGCATTGGTCGTGCGATCGGTGGACTGATTTTTCGTATAGGCCCAACCGAGGTCCCAGTCGAAACGTGCCCGGATCGTGCCGTGCACGGCGGCCCGGAGGCCAATCGACTTGCTTTCGATTTTGGCGATGCGCGGGCCGACCTCGATCGGGCGGTAGGTAAACGCGAGCGGGATGCCGAAGGGGTTGTAGTAATTTCTCGCGGGGACGAGGATGTTGTTGTCACCGCTCGTCGAAATGGGCGACGGCGCGAGGTGAGTCTCGGAGTTGATCCGGTTGTAACTGATCGCAGCGTCGGCCTCGATCGTGCGCGTGAGCTGGTAGGCCAGACCGGTGCTGAGGCTGCGCGTCACGCGCTCGGGAACGTTCCAAACGAAGGGCTGAAAATTGTAGGAGTTGCTGAATTCGCCGGCAGGAAAAGCACGCGCGACAAATTGCGCGGCGCTCGGACGCGGCGGGTTGTTGCCGCGCGGGACCGAGGCGAAATTCGCCGAGCTGCCGAGCGTGCCGGCATTTGTGCCGCCGGTGCCGGGCAAGAACGTCGACGCGGTGCCAGTGAGGGGATTGATGATCGCGGCGGCCGTGAGCCCATTTTTAGGATCGGTGAGCTGGGCCAGTGTGGGCACGCCGATCGTGGCGTAGGGTCCGGTGGCGGAGCGTCCGTCGTAGGCGCTATTGGCCGTGGCAGTAGGCCGCAGGTTCGCCGCGTATTTTACGGCATCGTAGGCGCGCCAGCGCTCGGTCTGGTCGGCATCGGCGGAAAATGGCTGGTCGACCGCGGCGTTGGAGTGGCGGGAGCTGTGGGTGTAGTTCACATTCACGCGGAGTTTGCCGGCGCGCGTGCCGCCGAAGAGCGAGACGGAGAGCTCGGCGCCGTCGGTCTTGAAGTAGTTTCCGTAACGGGCGTTCACCTCGGCCCCCACAAAGTTCTGCCGCGTGATGATATTGATCACGCCGGCGGTCGCATCGGAGCCGTAGATCGCGGAGGCACCGTCCTTGAGCAACTCGACCCGCTCGATGAGCGAAACCGGGATGCGGTTGAGATCGACGAACACAGTGCCGCCGCTGGAGATGCCGTTGGGCGCCTGCCGGCGGCCGTCGACGAGCACGAGGGTGTTGTTCGGGCCGAGAAAACGCAGGTCGATCGCGGAGGCGCCGCGCACGGCGGTCGTGGTGCCGCCTTCGTTGATGCCGAGCGCGGTGGCCTCGGGGATGTCGCGCATGATGTCGGTGAGATTGTCCATGCCGGACAGCTCGATATCTTCGCGCGAGATGAAGCGCACGGGCGACGGTCCTTCCACGTCGGTGCGTTTGATGAGCGAGCCGGTGACTTCGAATTTTTCGAGTTTCGCGGGCTCGGCGGTAGTCGGAGCAGCAGCGGTTTGCGGAGCAGTCTGCGCGGAGAGCGACACGGTGCAGAAGAAAGCGAAGGCACCGATTCGCGCAGCCGCGACAAAGGCCGCGGAGAGCGGACGTTTCATCGTTCGTATGTGTTGAGGGGAAGCCGCCGAGGGGTCGGTCGGCGGCACGTTGTGGACGACACCACGAAGGCCACGTCATCCCGGGGACGCAACCGGGAACTCAGGGCTTGGGCGACGGCTCGACAACCTTCGCTTCGCCGACATTCACGGACCCGCGCGGCGTGGAGACGTATTTTTTCAGGAACGCGTCGACGCGGGTATAGAATGCGATGCTCAGTTCTTCTTTGCGGAAGCCGTGGCCTTCCTTCTCTTCGACGATCATCTCAAAGGTCTTCCCGGCTTTCTTGAGCGCGGCCTCCATGCCGTAGCCTTGGTCGATGCGGACTTGGGTGTCGTTTTTTCCGTAGGCCATCAGCACGGGCGCGTTAATGCGCTCCGCGAAAAAGACCGGCGAGGTTTCGCGCAGCCGTTTGCGATCGGCGGCATCGTCGAGATCGCCGATCCGAGTCGCGAACCAATGGCGCGATGATTTGGTTTCCTGGTCGCTGATTTTGTCGGCGATGTTGACGCGACCGAGGTAGTTGATGCCGGCGCAGTAGAGCTCGGGCGTAAACGCGAGGCCGGCCATCGTGGCGTAGCCGCCGTAGGAGGCGCCGGAGATCACCACGCGCGCAGGATCGGCGATGCCTTCGGCGAGCGCCCACTTCACGGCGTCGGTGAGATCATCCTGCATCTCGAGGCCCCACTTTTTCCAACCGGCACGTTCGAACTTGTCGCCGTAGCCGCCGGAGCCGCGGAAGTTCACCTGCAACACGGCGAAGCCGCGGTTCGCGTAGAATTGCACCTCGGGATTGAAACCCCAGCTGTCGCGGATGCCGTAAGGACCGCCGTGCGGGTGGATGACGAGCGGGAGATTTTTCGGCTCTCGCCCCAACGGCAGCGTGAGATAGGCGTGAATCGTGAGGCCGTCGCGTGACTTGAACGAGACGGGTTTCATCGGCGCCATCTGGTCCGGGTCGATGCCAGGTTTCAACACGGCGAGCTCTTCGATTTTCTTCGTGGCGGAATCAAAGAGGTAATACACGCCGGGGTCGCGGTCGCTGGTGGCGGAGATAAGGCGACGCGAGCCGTCGGGCGAGGCGACGAGGAGGCGGTTGACCGTATCGCGGAGGGATTTGTCGATCCGCTGCTGGAGTTCGGCGCTCTCCGGATCGAGCCAGTGAAGGCGGGGGTGTTCGGCGTTCACCGGGATCGCGACGATCTTCTTCTTGGCCTCGTCCCACAGGACGTTTTCGACGTCGTAGATCGGGTCAGCGTGAACGAGTTCGCCGAGTGTGCGGGTCTGCGTATCGAAGCGGTAAACCGCGCGGGTGTTGCGACCGATGTTGGACGCGACAAACAGCGTGCGGTTGTCGCCATCGAACGCGAGCGGGAGCCAGCCGGGGGTGTCTTCCTGGTGGCTGTGCACGGGGGTAAACGTGCCCTTGGCGGGATCGCGCAGCAGCACCGTGGTGGTCGCACCCTGCACCGCGATGGCGGCACGCACCACGCGATTGCGGTCCAAGATCCACCGCCGGACCCAGCCGGGATTGGCGATCTCCAGCGTGAGCTTGCCGGTCTTTAGGTTCATCACGCAGACGTCCGGGCCTTGCGCGCCGGAGAGGGCGCCAAGCACGAGGAAGTGTCGCGGGTCGTCCGGCAACCTGGCGAACAGGCCACGGAATTCGGCATTCGCCTGGCGTTCGGTGCCGGCCTCGGCGGCGCCACCCACAAGCAGGACGCCTTCGGTGCCGTCACGGTTGATCGCGTAGACGGCGGCGCCGGGCTGGCCGTCGGAGGTCTTGGTGAAAATCAGCCGCTGGTCGTTCGCCCACAGGAGGGAACCAACGTCGTTGTCCTTGAAGGTGGTGAGGAGGTTCTTGGTTTTCTTTTCCAGATCGATCACCGCGAGATTCAGGCGGCGCTCATACGGCACGAGGCAGGCGATGCGTTTGCCGTCCGGAGAAAAGGTGAGTTGGGCGATATTCGCCTTTTTGAAAAACGTCTCGACCGGCAGGAGCGGCGGCGGAGCGGCGTGGACGGCAAGAAGCAGTCCGGAAAAACATACCACGACGAGGAGCAGGTGGCGCTTCATGGGGAAAATTCGCGGAAAAAAATAACGGCGCACTCCTCGGGATGGGGAGTGCGCCGAATCATTGAGGGCAGCTAACCAGGGGCTCAGAATTCGCGCCGCACGCGCACGGAACCGGCGATACCGAGGGCACCGGCACCGTAAACGCGATCGTCGAAACCGAGGGCGCGATGACCCATCGCCGGCGGGCGCACGTCGAACACGTTGGTCACACCAAGTGTCACCGTCGTCTTCTTGAATCCGCGGTAACTGATCGAGGGATTCACGAGCGTGAAGGCGTTTTCACCCCAGCCAGCCGCCGTCCAGTTGTCGTTGAAATATTTACCCACAACATCGGCCGTCACGCGGGCGCTGAAGTTTTTGTAACTCCAGGAGAGGCCATAGTTGTAGCGCCACTCGACGTCGAAGGCCAAGCCGGTGTTGTCGAAGAAGCCCGCGCCCGTGCCGGCATCGGAGCCCTTCTTGAGCACTTGGCTGGCGAGCGCATCGAAGGTGAAGCTGCCAAAGCGAGTGTTGCGGAGACCGTAGCGCACGCCGTAGTCGAGGCCGCGGTAGAGCTGGAGCCCGAGGTTGTTGGAGATCGCCGCGACGCGCGAGATACGGCCCGGCGTGCCATCCGTCGAGGGGTCGCGGGTGATTGCGTCAGGGAAGAGTCGGCGGCCTTCGGAAGAGAGGAGGTAGCTGGCGCCGAGCGAGCTGATGACGTTGGTGATCTGCACGTCGAAGAAATCCACCGTGAAGCTGAGGCCTTTGACGGCAGGCACCTCAAACACCGCTCCGGTGTATTGCACTTTGCCCTCTTCGGGTTTGAGCGAGGGATTGCCGCCGACCGTGGACGGCAATTGCCGAGCCGCGTCCTGCGGCCGCAGCGGGTCCAGAAACGCGGTGGTCGTGACTGCATTCGATTGCGGCGCGTAGAGCTGGCCGAGATCGGGTGCCTTGAACGACTCCGAGTAGGAGCCGCGGAGGACGATATTCACCGCGCGGTTGGACGGCAGGCGGAGTTTCGCGGCGATCTTGGGCTTCGTCGTGTTGCCGAAATCACTGTAACGCTCGTGGCGGGCGGCGAACTGGAAATCGAGCCACTTCTGCACCGGAGCGGTGAGCTCGAGGTAAGCGGAATTGCTTTCGCGTTTGCCCTTGAACGGTGTCGTTGCGGTGAAGCCGATGAAGTTATTGGGCTCGGGATTGGAGCGAAGATTGTCTTCGCGATACTCGTAGCCCGTGGCGAGACCGAGCTCACCGGCCCCCTTCCAGGGCAACTGGTAGAAAGTGCCGTTGATGGAGGCGTCGTAACTGAAGCTGTCGATCTTGCCGTCGAGGCCGCGCGAGCGCGTGTAGAGATTCTTTTCGACATCGGGATTGTCGGAGGGACCGAAGGGATTCCACGCGGTCGCGCGGGTGGTGCCATTAAGCGCAGCCTGGAGAGTGGCGGCGGCGATCAGGTCGGTATCGCGCACGGTTTCGTTTTGGCCGTAGCTGATTGCGGTCTCCCAATTCCAGATACGGCGGACCGTGCCACGCAGCCCGGCGAGCGAAGACATGGTGGTGCTGGCGACTTCACGCTTGGGCAGGTAACGGCCGCGGAAAAGGTAGGGGAAACTGGTCGCGGTATTCGTGAAGGACAAGCCGGTCGGGTTGTAGGGATTGGTGGCCGGCAGCGTGATGCCCGCCAGCGAGTTCGTGAAACCGTAGGGCTGCATCTCGTAGTGAGTGAGGCTGCGGCTGTAGAGCACGTGGGCGAACGCGGTGACGTGCGGGTTGATCACCTTCTGGAGACTGGCGTAGCCACCGCCGCTCTCACTGGACGGATAGAGTTGGGTGACGTTGGCAAAGTCCTGCCGATTCGCATTGGTGAACACCGCGGTCGAGGTGCCGACGTAGGTGAAGCTCGACTTGGTGGGATTGGCGACACCGTCCGGGCCTTGCACAATGTAGAAACCGGCCGCCGTGCCGAGTCCCGACGCCACCGCCTGCGCGGCCGACAGGTTCAAATACGACGGATGATAGATCGTGCTGTTTTGATTGATGCCTTTCTGACCGAGGTAGCGGTAGTCGGTGGTCGTCACACCATAGTCTTTGATGAAACTGGAATGCCGGCTTTGGAGGGTGACGCCGCCGGTGATTTCCCAGCCGTCCTTGGAGAGACCGGTGAAGATGCTGACCGTCTTGCGAAGCGTATCGTGCTTCAGGGTGTTCGCGAACGTGATGTCGACGGAGGAGCCCTCGTAGTTCTTTTTGAGAACCATATTGAGCACACCGGTGATCGCATCGGAGCCGTAGATGGCGGAGGCGCCGTCCTTCAAATACTCGATACGGTGAATCGCCGCGGCAGGAATGCTGTTGAAATTAAACACCGTCTGCGCGGTGCCACTGGCGCTGTTGGTGAGCGCGTAGGGGACGGCGCGCCGGCCATTGACAAGGGTGAGCACGCGGTTGGAGCCGAGGCCGCGGGGATTGATGGTCGCCGCGCCGGTAACAAAGCTGCCGGTGGTGAACTCCGAGACGCCGGTCGAGTTGTTGTAGGGCAGGCTCTGCATGAATTCACCGAGAGTGGCGTAGCCCTTTTCTTCGATGGCGGCAGACGTGAACGTCACGACCGGAGAGGGCGTCTCGTAATCGAGGCGCCTCACGCGAGAGCCCGTGACCTCGAAGGCTTCGAGTTTTTGCGGCGCATTGGGATCGATTTTGTCCTCCGTTTTTTTGGGCTCCTGCGCGGCAGAATGCCCGGCGGAGGCAAGACCAAGGAGCATCGGGACAAGGGCCCTCGCGAAGACGGTTGGGAATCGGCGGTAGTTCATGGTTGAAGAGACAGCGTGGGCCCACGCAGCGTGGCGCGCAGGCCGGAATGGATCGGCGAATGAGCATATGCGACGCCAGTCCGCGGCCGTTGGCAATCGCGATATCCAGAGTCCAGGGACGGGTAGAACCGGTTTGCATGTTGCGGGTCGACCAACAAGGGAAAGACCAGCCTCCAACCCCACCGGAGGGCAGCAACGTCAGTTACGGGTCCTGGCCGGTGAATCGATCACCTGCGTCGGGCCGACTTTGACCGAGCCGGTCCGGGCAAGGACGTGCTTCTTGAGGAAGACGTCGACGGTATCGAAGAACGCGATGCGGCTCTCCTCCTTGCGGAAACCGTGCCCCTCGTCCGCCTCGATGATCATCTCGAAGGTTTTCCCGGCTTTCTTGAGCGCGCGCTCCATGTCGAAACCGTGGTCGATGTGCACGCGCGGGTCGTTTTTGCCGTAGGCCATGAGCAGCGGGACATTGATGCGGTCGGCGAAATGCACGGGCGAGGTGTCGTGGAGGCGTTTCTTGTCGGCGGAGTCGCTGAGTTTGCCGAGGCGGGTATTGCGCCAATACATGCGGTCGGGCGGGGCTTCGCGCGGGATGAGCAACTCGATATCGGTGACGCCAACGTAGTTGATGCCGGCGCAGTAAAGTTCGGGGCTAAGCGTGAGTCCGGCCATCGTGGCATAGCCACCGTAGCTGGCACCGCTGATGACGACGCGGGAGGGATCGGCGATGCCTTCGGCGATAGCCCACTTCACACCATCGGAAAGATCGTCCTGCATTTCGAGGCCCCATTTTTTGAAACCCGCCGCCTCGTAACCGCGGCCGTATCCGCCGGAGCCACGATAGTCGACCTGCAGCACGGCAAAGCCGCGGTTGGCGTAATACTGCACTTCGTCTCGGTAGCTCCATTCGTCGCGGATGCCGAACGGACCGCCGTGCGGGTGGAGGATGAGCGGGAGATTTTTCGCCGGGCGGCCGCGGGGCAGCGTGAGGTAACCGTGCACTTTCAGGCCGTCGCGCGCCGTGAACACGACGCGTTTCATCGCCGACATTTTGTCGGGGTCGATGCCGGGCTTGATCACGGCGAGCTCGTTCAGTTTCTGGGTTTTTCGGTCGAACAGGTAGTAAACGCCGGGGTCGCGATCGCTGGACGAGAGGTAAATGATCTTCGAGCCATCGGCGGCAAACTGTCGGGGGAGGTGCACGGTCTCGGGGAGCGATGCCTCCAGCTTCTCCTGAATCTTGCGCATATCGTCATCGATCCAGTGAAAGCGGGTGCGGTCGGCCGAGTAGGACAGACCGACGATCTTCTTTTTGACCGGATCAAAAATGAGGTTGGAGGAGAAGCTGGATGCGGAGGCTCCGTTGGCATCGAGCGCGTCGTAGGTTTCGTCGGCGAACACGAGTTCACCTTGGGTGCGGGACGCGGTGTCGTAGCGATAGATGGCTTTGGTTTTGCGGCCGATGTCGGACCAGATGAACAGGGTGCGGTTGTCTCCCTCGAACCCGAGGGGTTCCCAGCCGGGCGAGTCCATGTGGTGTTCGCCGAGGGTGGTCCAAGTCTTGGCCTTGGCATCGCGATAGAGAACGCGCCGGATCTGCTCTTTCTCGACCACAGCGATGCGAATATTCCCCGCGTGATCGCGGAGATAGTAATCAACGTTACCGGGGGCCTCGATGAGGGTGGTCATCGTGCCGGTCTTTAAATTGAGCGTGGCGACGTCGGACCAATCGCGATACGTGAGGTTGGCGAGGACGAGGATGTTCTTGGTATCGCCTTCGATGCGGCCGAGAACGCTGCGGAAGCGGACATTAATTTCATTGTTGGTGTCGGCCTTCGAGTAGCCGGAGGCGAGGACGACGGGGTCTTTGCCGTCGCGGTTCACGGCGTAGAGGGCGAAGGATTCTTTGCCGTCGTCATCGACACGAAAGAGAATGCGGTCGTCGCTGGCCCATGAGGGTTGGGTGGCCTGCTTGTCTTTGAAGTTGGTGAGCAGGTTTTTGGTGCCCTTTTCGAGGTCGATCACCGCGAGATTCATGCGGCGCTCGAAGGGCACGAGGCAGGCGATGTATTTGCCGTTGGGCGAAAAGGTGAGCGAGGCGATCGTCGGAGCCTGGAAAAACGTTTTGACCGGGAGTTCGGGCACCGGGGCCTCGGCGGCGGCAGGAGCTGGCGCGGCGGGCGGTTGGGCGGCGAAGAGCGGGAGCGAGACGGCGAGAAGCGATAGGAAGCGTTTCATCGGACAGAAAGCGGACAGAGAGGAACGGGACTAGAAAAAGAGCGTGCCCCCGGAGGGGCACGCTCGAGTTTTGAGGAGGACGTGACGCGCGAACGCGCGATCAGAATTCTTTGCGAACGCGGATGTAGGCGAACCGACCGAGGACACCGGCGCCGTAGGCGTTCGGGTCGAAGCCGGTGGTCTCACGACCGTTGGGCGGCGGACGGTTGTTGAACAGGTTGCTCACACCGAGGGTGATGGTGCTGTTCCAGAATCCGTTGTAGCGAACACTGCCACCGAAGAGGGTGAAGGGATTTTCGCCCCAGCCCTGCACCGTGTAAGCGTCGTTATAGTAGTGATGGGTGTAGTCACCCGTGAGCGATGCACCGAAATGCTTATAGTTCCAGGACGCGCCGGCCGAAGCTTTCCACTCCGGGCTGTAGTAGTAGCCCACGTTGTCGAAGAAGCCGCCGCCCAAACCGGAATCGGAGCCGGTTTTGAGAATCTGGGTGGCATCGGCATTGAAACGGAAGTCGCCGTAACGGGTGTTCCGCAGCGAGTATTTCACGCCGAAGTCGAAGCCCCGATAGATTTGGTAAGCGCGCGGGTTATTGGAAGGAACGGACTCCAAGCGGAGGATCGGGCCGGGGTTGCCGCCCGCAGGGTCACGCACGATCGCACTCGGAAACTGGGCCTGACCGTTGGTGGAGAGGAGGTAGGTCGCACTCGGGGTGACAATGACCTGATTGATCCGCATATCGAAGTAGTCGATACTGAAGGAAAGGTTCTTGATCTTCGGTGATTCAAAAACGGCGCCGACGTATTGGATCTTCGCGGTTTCCGGCAGCAGGTTGGGATTGCCGCCCGTGACGATGCGCATCTGGGTGGGCGTGTCCTGCGGACGCAGCGGATCTTGGAGAACCGTCGAAGAGAACGCGATGGTTTGCGAGGCATAGAGCAAACCGAGGGCCGGCGCCTGGAAGGACTCGGAGTAAGAACCACGAAGAACGACATTGAGGAGCTTCGTGTCCGGCAGGCGGACCTTCAGGCCGACCTTGGGCTTGGTGGTATTGCCGAAATCGCTGTAGTATTCATGACGACCGGCGAGTTGGAGCTCGGCCGAGCCGATGGAGGGCGACTTATAAATCGGCGCGGTGATTTCGACGTATTGCGACGAAACGACGCGTTTGCCCTTCAGGGGCTGGCCGCCACCAGAACCCAGGTAGGCCGCCGTGTCGGGATTGGTGACGAGGCGGTCGTTGCGAATTTCAACGCCAGCGGCAAGGCCAACATCGCCAGCCGGGAGTTCGAAAATCTTACCCGAGGCGCTGGCGTCGTAAGCGAGCGAATCGGCCTTGTTGGACGAATTCGAAATCGTGAAGAGGCTGTTGACGAGCGTCGCGTTGTCAGAGGGACCGAAGGGGTTGATCGCGGTGGCGCGAGTCGTCCCGTTGAGGGCGGCTTGGTAAGTGGTGGCCCGGATCGCGTTGCGCGAGACGGTCGCGACATTGCTAAACCCGTAGCTCACGGCCGACTCCCAGTCCCACTTGCCGAAAACCGTGCCGCGGAGGCCGGTGAGGAAATTGGCGTTGGTGGATTCGGTGTCGAACTTGCGGACCGGGCCGAAATTCGTGCGGGCCGTCAGCGAGGTGAGCGGAATACCGAAGGGATTGTAGGGATTCGTGGCGGGCAGTGTGAGTCCTTCGGTCGAATAGGTGATGACACCGGGCGTGAACGCGAAATACGTCGAGTTCTTCGCGAACGTAAGCTCGAAGAAGCCCTTCAGGTTGTCGCTGAAGGTTTGTTCGATGGACGTGTGATTGCTGACGTAGTCGTAGGCAGGATAAATCTGGTAGGTATCGGCGAAGTTGTAGCGGTTTTCGTTGCCGATGAGCACGGCGTTGGCGTTGGCAGGATTGGCGGGTGCGGCCACAAAACCAGCAAGCGTGGGCGCAGCCGTTGGCTGCCCTCCACGCACGACAAAGCTCCAGCTTCCGACCGTCGAGGCGACATTCGGAAAGGCGATGCCGGCAGCGGTCGCTTGGGCGCGGGTGAGTGTGAGATTGGCAGGCCAGTTGGACGTCGAGTTCAGGTTCGAGCCCTTGTTGGTCCCAAGGTAGCTCCAGTCGGTTGTATTGACGCCGTAGTCGTGAAGGAAGTTCGAGTTGGCCATCTTGGCGTCGATCGCCGTGATAATTTTCGTCTTCCCGGAGTCGGCACCGGCGACGAGGCTGAATTGCTTGATGCCGGTATCGCCGCCGCTGTTCTTGAACGTGTTGCCGTAGTAGAGGCTGGTGGAGAGGCCGGTGAAGTTTTTCTTCAGCTTGATGTTGAGCACGCCGGTGATCGCATCCGAACCGTAGATGGCGGAAGCGCCATCTTTAAGGAGTTCGACGCTTTCGATAGCGGCGGCGGGGAGGCTGTTGAAATCGAACACGGAGCGGTTACCGCTGTTCGTGAGCGCGTAAGGGACGGCGCGACGACCGTTGACGAGCGTCAGGAAACGCTGGGCACCGAGACCGCGAAGGTTGGTCGTAGCGGCGCCGCGCAGGAAGCTCGCGGTCTGGTAAATCGAATTGGCCGTGCCGGAATTGAATGGGAGACTCTGGATAAAGTCGCCGACGTTCGTATAGCCCTTGGCTTCGATTTCGGCAGACGTGAAGCTCGCGACCGGAGCAGGTGTTTCGTAGTCTAGGCGTTTGATGCGCGAACCCGTGACTTCGAATTTTTCGAGTTTCTGGGCGTCGTCCTTTTTTTCATCGGTCTTCTTCACGGTCTGCTCGGCGGCGGTAAGGCCGACAGCCAGAACGGAGAAGAGACCGTAACGTGCAGTCGCAAGAGCGACCGACAGCAGCGGTTTGTTCATAGTTGTGGTGTGTTGTTCTAGGTGTCTCCAGCCGACAAAAACGTCGACCGGCATTGTGGTGACTCGTTATGACAAAAAATCGACCGACACGACGCAACGACGAAGTTTTTCGCGAATGTGACAATGAGCGGTTAGTCGGGGCACAAAAAAGCCCCCTCCCGGAAGGGAGGGGGCCGAGGATCTTTCGCTCGGCGAGGCGTCCTAGCGCCTCAAGCCGGCTTAGAACTTGAACTTAACGTCGATGTAGATGAAGCGGCCCATCGCACCGTAGGTCGCGGTATCAACGTTCGAATCCGAGAAGATCGTGGGATCTTGGGGACCGAACTTGTTGAACACGTTGGTGGCACCGAGCGTGACCTTGGCGCCGGACATCCACTTGTTCTTCGCACCGAAGGTGTAGGAGGTGGAAACGTCGAACGAGTTGAACTTGGCGATGCTCGCACCGTCTTCGTCGTCCGTGATGCCGGGGATGCTGCGCCAGCCGAGGAACGCACCGCAATTGCCGCGGGTATACTCCACGAAGGAGTAGGACTGCCAGCGCGGGATCGTGCCGTTGAACACGGTGGATTTGCCAACGGTCTCCTGGCGAGGATCGCCGGGGACATCGACGTGCGTGTAGTGGTTGTAGATGCCGATATTGGAACCGAAGTCGAATTTACCGGCATCGGATTTAAACATGTATTTCAACGTAACGTCGAAACCGTCGAGGTTGACGTCGGCGATATTGACGTTCTTGGCGGTGACATAGACGTCATCTGGAACCGCGGTGCCGATCTGGCCAGGAGCAGTGACTTTCGCACCGGTGAAGCTCTTGAAGCGGACGACATCGGCATACTTCGAAGCGGGACCGTTGGTCTCGACATCCTGCAGGAGCACATTGGTCGGGATGGCGGCGATAAGACCGCTCTGCTTGATATTCCAGTAGTCGACCGAGACCGAGAAGCCTTTGACGGCCTTCGGCGAGTAGACGAAGCCCACGGTGGCGTTCTTGGACTTCGAGGGCTCGAGGGCCGCATTCGAACCGGACTGGGAGTTGGTCTGCAGGTTGGCGACCGACGTGCCGTTGACGCGCTTGAGCGTGAACGGGGACGTGAAGCCAATGCTGACGGGACCGAACAGATTGAAGAGAGACGGAGCCGAGAACGACTTTGAGTAAGTGCCGCGAAGCGCAAACTCGTCGTTGATCGGGAGGTAACGCACGGAAACTTTCGGAACCGTGGGATTGGTCGTGTCGCTATAATATTCGTGGCGAACTGCGCCGGTCAGCTCGAGGACATGAGCGCCCGGGACGTTCTTCGCGATCGGGAAGCGAGCCTCGGCGAAGAGGGAACCGACCGAGCGATTTGCATCGAAGGGATAGAGGGTGGTCGCGCCGTTCCAGCCGAGCGTGCCAGTGACGGGATCGAGCTGGCTGAGCGGATCAGCCGTGGCACTCAGGCCTTCCTTGCGCTGTTCGGCACCGAGAGCGATGTCGACCGGACCACCGGGAAGTTCGAACACGGAGCCGCGAACTTTCACGTCGACGTTGCGGAGCGTGCTGATGAAGCCGCCCGTGGCAGTGCCTACAAAGCCACCGTTCTCGATCACGCCGGCCGCTTGCGTGCGGGCGAAGAAGTTGAACTGGTTGGTGACGATCGCATTCGCGAGATTCTTGTTATTGATGACGCCAGGGTTTTGGTAGTCCTGCGTGATGCGGTTGTAAGTGGCAGCCGCTTCCCACGTCCAGTTGCTATCGATCTTGCCCTTGAGGCCGCCGACCGCGCGGATACCCGTGGTATCATTGAGGTATTGGCGGGGAGCAGCCGTCAGGCGATTGCGGGCCGTGACGGCGACGTTGAAGGGATTGCCGTAAAGACCGGCCGGGATAGTCGTGCCACCGGCGCCGGGATAGGAGCCGGGGGTCAACGCAGCGAGAGCGCTGGAGTTGATCGGCTGACCGTTGATCTGAGAGAAGGTATTGGTCTGAACCACTAGCACGTCGCCGAAGCCGGTGACTTGCTCATTCCACTTGTGGTCAAACGCGAGCGAGAAGCTCTTGCGCTCGTTCTGCACGCTCTGGGTGACATATTGGGCAAGATTGAAGAACTGGAACTGATCGCCTTGAGCGCGAGGTCCCGAGTAGGTGCCGTTTGCGACGAGCGTCGCGGCCGGGAGACCGCCGGCAGTGACCGCCGGAGCATTCTTGGTCGGGTCCAAATAGTAGAAGGCTGCACCGACATTGACGGAGCCCGCGAAGGTCGGGGTGCCGTAGGTCGGGTCGGAGTAGGAGCGCTCGTAATTGAAGATCGGGTCTTCTTTCACGAACTCGGCGGAGAGCGTCATGCTGGTCTTGCCATTGCTGACACCACCGACGACGTAGCCGCTGCGTTTCGCAGTGTGGCCCTTGTTGGTGGACCAACCGTAACGCGCACCGGCCTCAAAACCTTCGTAGTTGGTCTTGAGGATGATGTTCACCACGCCGGAAACCGCGTCCGTGCCGTAGATAGCGGAAGCACCGTCCGCGAGGACTTCGATGCGGGCGATCGCGGCGACCGGAATCATGTTCACGTCGACGAACGAGTAACCGCCGGTCGAGCTCACGGGATTCACTGCAGAGCGGCGACCGTTGAGGAGCACAAGCGTCGCGGCGTTGCGGAGGAGGATCTGCGAACCACCGTTGGTGGAGCCGGAGCCGACGTTGGCATTCGAGCTGCCGATGTTGCCGTTACCACTGAACTGCGGGGTGGTCTTGCGGAGAATTTCCAGGACGTTGGTCGAGTCACCGGAGTTTTCGATCATCTTTGTGTCGATGGCGATGACCGGAATGGCGATCGAGTTGGCCGCCTGGGTCAGGTAAGACCCCGTGACGACGTATTTTTCCAGCACTTGGGTCTCTACTTTAGCAGCCGCTTGGCCGTAGCCCGACGCTGCGCTCAGTCCCATGGTCGCAAGGAGCGACAACGAAACCTTCAACTTCCGCGAGGATAGGTTGTTCATAGTTTGTGTCAGTTGTGTTGTGTGGTAAGCCAACCCGGCATAACGCCGTCTTTGGTTCGGAAACGTTTGGCAGATGATTTTGCCACCAAGCAATGAAAAATCATGACAAACCGGCTCAAATCGCGCCGTAATGCCATGAAACTGCGGTAGAAACCGCTGGAAATGCGTCGAATTGATTTCTTGAACCCATGCTTGCAGGCACTTCCCCCAAGTCCGAAAAAACCTTCACAATGCGTCGTCTCGCTTTCTTTTTTGCACTTTCCGCCGGGGTTGGCTGCTGCCCTGCCGGTGAGTCTGCCTCCGCTCAGGCCGCGCCGCCGTCGTCTGCAATTCGCTCACTCAGTCAGGAGGAATTCGCGCGTTCGGGACTGGGCAAGCTCACTGCAGAGGAACTCGCCTATCTCGACGCCGCACTCGCGCGACGTTCGAAAACAGACGCCTCCAAGTCCCCCGCGCGCCCCGCCGTCTCTCAGGCCCAGCGCCCGCCTTCGAAGGAAAAAGTCGCCGCCGACTTCGGCGCCGAACAGGTTGCCCAAAACAAGCCGACCAGCACCTCCGATGAGCTGCACACTAATATAGAAGGCTCGGTGCAGGAATTCTCAGGACGCGCGGTGTTCGTCTTGGCCAACGGCCAGATCTGGCAGCAGCGCACGCCGACGGACGTTTATCTCCCGAAGAAGCTCACCAATCCGGCCGTCACCCTCGTGCGCGGTCCTTTCGGCTACAAGATGATCATCGATGCCGCCGACGTGGTGGTCTACGTGAAACGCATCCAGTAGCCCCCTCGGGGGGGGGCGAATGCTGGGTATGAAAAAAGACGGCCCACCAAATTTGGCGGGCCGTCGGAGCAAGGAGGATCAAACTGACAAGTCTCGATCAAAACCGATACTTGGCGCTGATGTAGAACAGCCGACCGATCGGGTTATAGGTCGAGACGTCCGCATTTGATTCGTTAAAGGCCTGCGGCGTAATAATGGGCATCTTGTCTGCTAGGTTGTTGATACCGACGCTGACCTGCATTCCACCCAGCCAGCGGCGCAGACCGGAATCGGCGGCGGACTTCGAAAAGGTGTGGCTCGCTGCCAGATCCCAGCTCGAATAAGCCGCGACTGGCTGTCGGCGCAACGAAGTGCTCAACGCAAACGTGATGCCGCCGGGCCCGATATCCGTCATCTCACCAATGTAGGTGTTCGCAAGGGATACAGCCCAAGGCCCTTGGCTCCAATCGAGCGTCGTAAAGAAGCGGGTGCCGGGGACCGCACCTTGCGCGCCGGTGCCGCCGTTGCTGATGTGGTTCGCATATTCATAGTAGGGCTGGGACGGCAGCGCTTGGAACTTATAGTCGATGAAAAACGTGCCCGTCGTGCCGACTTTAAACCGTCCGTAGTCGCGATTCGGAATGACATAGTTTACCGAGACATCGAGCGCCGTGACCTTTTGACCGGCAATATTGATCAACGAATCCGTCATGAAGATTTGATTCGCCGATGCACCGCCGCGCAACAGCGCCCCGAGCTGACCGGCCGCCGTAATCCGCGTGGCCGCAGGGAGTGTCGGATCGGGATTGGTGGGCCAATTGCCGAGAGATACTTGGTTTATGTAGGGTGACGCAGGCCCGAGGGTTTCGACACTCCGCAGAATCTCCGTCGTGCCGGCCGAGCCGACCAACTCAACCTGGTCGATCTTGATGAAATCGACGCTCATGCTGAGACCCGATATTGCCTTCGGCGAATAAACCGCACCGAACGACTTGGTCTTCGCCGTTGAGGGCTTCAGAGCGGAGTTCGAACCGCCGCGCGACTGGCCTTGGCCGTTGACGCCAAACACGTTCGGGATTACCGCCGTGGCCGTAAAACCCTGCGTAGTCGGGCCAAACAGGGAGAACATCGCCGGCGCCGCAAAGGCCTCTGAATACGTGCCACGGACCGTCAGATCGTCACCGAGGGGACGCCAACGCAGGCCATACTTCGGAACTTTGGATTTACCCGCATCACTGTAGTCTTCGTAGCGGTAGGCCGCCGAGAAATCGAGCGCATGGACACCGGGGATCGGATTCTTCTCGCTGAAGATCGGCACGCGGATTTCCGCATAGGCTGCGGTAATCTCGCGGCGCTTGTTAAACGGGTCGAAGAAGGTCGCGCCCGTCCAGCGGCCCGCGGTGGGTCCGGAGCTGCGCGAGTTCGGATCGGGTTCGCCGATCAGTTCTTCCGTGGTCAGGCTGTAACCGAGCGCAGCGCCCAATCCGCCGGCGGGCAGATCGAACACATCGCCGGAGATACTCCCGTCGATCGCCTTGAGGTTGCTATCAAACTTGAGCGACGAGGCGCTGAAGATATTCGCAATCGACAGAGGATCGACGCCACCCGGGCGGGCAAAAATATCGAGCGCCGGCTGCACCACGCTGTTCGCCGGGGTGATGGCGGCTTGGTATTGCGCGAGCGTCGTCAGGCCACCGGGCGCATTGAAATCGCGGAAGACGCGCGCGAACTTTCCACCCACGAGCGGATTGCCGGCCGAATCAAAACCGCCCGCGAGCCCAAGCTGAAGATTGGGTGCGTAGAGCACGTTTTTCACCTGATTGGTCAGCACGTTGGCATTGTAGTTATACCCGACTTCCCAGCGGAACTTGTCCATGATCTTACCCCGCAAGCCGCCGACGATGCGTTTGAGGCTACCCTCGGTGACAAATTGCCGGGGAGCCGGCACGTAGCGAAACGCCGCGAAAATACTCGACCGCGTCGGATTGTAAGGGGAATTGACCGGCACGGTCGCCGTCACCGGCTGTGCGGCCAGTTGCGAGAAGCTGTCGACCTCCGAGAGCAATCCCTCGACGAACAGTTCCAGTTTGCTGTCTTCCGCCAAAGCGACGGTGCTCGCAAACGACATCGCCTTTTTCTGCGACCCCAGCGTGAGAGTTACTAGCGGCGAAAGATCGAACGAATCGGCGATGGGCTGAAACGCCGATGCCGGGTAGATTCCCGACGCTTGCAATGCCGCGAGATCCGCCGCCGTCGCAGCCGGACCCGTGGGCACCGCGCGGCTGGGTGACAACAAATCCGAACGCAGGAAGTTCGACGGGAAGTTGGCACTGCTTGGGCTCACCGCACCGGAGATCGTCGCCGTGCGGCCGACAATCGGGGTCGAGAACGGCCGGTCCGCTTGATAAATCGGCGTCACTTCCGACCAGGTCGCGGAGACGGTGAGACCAAAGCCAGGGCGCTTGGCACCCACCACCGCATAACCGGAGCGCTCTTCGTAGTCTCCCTTGCGATTGGAAAACGCATAGCGCCCGCCGGCTTCCGCACCGTTGAAGTCGCTGCGGAGTTTGACGTTGATCACACCGCCGATGGCGTCCGAACCGTAGATCGCCGACGCACCATCCGTCAGCACTTCGATCGATTGCACGGCCGCGAGCGGGATTTGATTGAGATCGACGAAACTGCGTCCACCGCGCGCCCCGGATCCGTTGTCGGCGACCCGGCGGCCATTAAGGAGGACGAGGGTCGAGAGGTTGCGCAACGAAGCCTGCGAGCCGCCCGCCGTGCTGTTCGCACCAACGTTCGAATTTGTGGCACCGAGGTTGCCGTTGCCGGCGAAGATCGGCATCCGTTTTTGCAATACCTCGAGCAGGTTGCTGTCCAAGCCGGTCGATTCCAAATCAGCCCGGCCGAGTATCGTCACCGGTGCCGCGAGAGCATCGATCGCCGTCGGGATATTTGAACCCGTGACGACGAATTTTTCCAGGGTGACATCGGCTTTCTTGGCTCCCGGCGCGGTCTGCGCCGTGATTGCGGTGACAAGGCTGGCGCCCAAAAAGGGGCATAGCACAGCCCGCGTAATCCTTCCGGTTAGGGAGTTCATAGTTTGATCTGAGGGGTGGTGTTGTGGGATACCAGACACAGCTTGGGCTGCGCCTAATGACTCTCAAGAGAGGTGTTTATGACACGGCCGCAAGCAAATTGGCTGCTCGCGGCTACTTCTGCATATCCGCCGGCTCGCCTCGATGAGGCTCCTCCGCGGCCTGCGCTTGCACCGCAGCCGACCTTTCGGCCGAGTATGAGTGTCCAATGAAAGCTATCGCCGCGATCATCAGCACACTCCTCTCCCCTGCAACCGGCGAATCGGTGCTCGCGACCTTAGTGACAGTTGCCGGCTCGTCCTACCGGCGGCCCGGCGCCCGGCTTCTACTCTTGGCCGATGGCACACGGATCGGCTCGACTAGCGGAGGCTGTTTGGAGGAGGATGTGCTGGTCCGCGCGCGCCGCGTGCTCGCTACCGGCACCGCCGAAACCGTGGTCTATGACACCACTTCCGAAAACGACCTCGTCTGGGGCGTCGGCCTCGGCTGCCACGGTGTGGTGCGCGTGGTGATCGAACGACTCGCCTCTCGACCCGCTTGGGCCGTTACACTCTCAGAAAACTTCGCCGCTCGCCGCCCCACCCCACTCGCCGTCACCCATCACGCAACCGATCCGGTCCAACTCGGCACCCGCCTCGGAACCCCCGCTGCCCCGGCCTCCGTCGAAGCCCCCCCCGCTGCAGAGCCCGTTCCCAACTCCACCTCGTCCGAAACCGCCATTTTCCTCGATCTCATCGCTCCGCCGCCCGCCCTGACCATCTTCGGCGCCGGCGACGATGCCCAGCCCTTGGCTCGCCTCGCCCACGAGCTAGGCTGGCACATCACGGTTGCCGACCCACGCGCCGCCTTCGCAACCGCCGCCCGGTTCCCCACCGCCGACGCCCTTATCGTCGCACCAGCCGCCGACCTCGTCGAACGCCTCGCCCCTTCGGCCGATACGCTCGCCGTCGTGATGACCCATCATTACATCCACGACGTCCCTTTGCTCCGCGCCCTCCTCGGACGCCCCCTCGCCTACCTCGGTCTCCTCGGGCCGAAAAAGCGCGCCGAGCGCATCGTCGCCGACCTCGCCCGCGACGGCCTCGACATCACCCCCGCGATGCGCGCTCGCCTCCACGCGCCCGTGGGCCTCGACCTCGGTGCCGATTCACCCGAGCAAGTCGCCCTCGCCATCGTCGCCGAAATACAGGCCACGCTCACCCGCCGCGACGCCCGACCCCTCCGCGAACGCACGCGCCCGATCCATGCGTAAACCCTCCGCGGCCCCACGCTTGTCCCGCACTACATGACCAGCGTCCGCTCCTCCCATCTTTGTCATGTCTGATTGCGCGCCCACTTCAGCCAAGCCGTTCCGGTTCGGTGCCGTGATCCTGGCCGCCGGCGCCTCGACGCGCATGGGTTCACCGAAACAACTCCTCCCGCTCGACGGCCAGCCGCTTGTCGTGCGCGCCGTCGAAGCCGCCCTCGCCTCATCGGCGTGGCCGGTCGTCGTGGTCCTCGGCGCCCACGCCGAAAAAATCCGCCCCTTGCTCACGCGGTTGCCCGTCCTGATCGCCGACAGTCCGGCGTGGGCCGAGGGCATGGCCGCCTCGATCCGCGCCGGCGTGACCACACTCCGTCAATTTTCCCGCGCACTCGACGGCGCGCTCGTCGCCCTCTGCGACCAACCCGCCTTTTCCGCCGAGGTGATCGCGCAACTCGTCGCCGCCCAACGCGCCTCCGGTCGCAGCATCGCCGCCGCGCACTACCACGGACGCCACGGTGCGCCCGCGTTGTTTCTCCGCGAACACTTCGAGGCACTCGCGCACCTCACCGGCGAAGCCGGCGCCCGCGCCCTCCTCAACGACGACCCCGCGCGCGTCACCGCCGTCGCTCTCCCCGCGCTCGCGCTCGATCTCGATACGCCCGCCGACGTCGCCGCCTTTCGGCAAACGTCCGCGCGCTGAGGCGGCCTTCGCTGGCTTCGCACCGCCCGCGTTACGGCAGCTTCGCCTCGGCCACTTTCTTCGTCTGCGCCGCGCGGAAATTATCCAATGCCAACTTAATTTCCGGGTGGCTGAGCGCCAACATCGCCGCGGCAAACAACGCCGCGTTGATCGCGCCCGGCTTACCGATCGCGAGGGTCGCCACCGGAATACCCGCCGGCATTTGCACCATCGAGAGCAGGGAATCCATCCCCTTCAGCGAAGCGCTTTCCATCGGCACGCCGAGCACGGGAAGCGGGGTCACCGCCGCCGCCACGCCCGCGAGATGCGCCGCGCCGCCCGCCGCCGCGATGATCACTTTCAACCCGCGAGACTCCGCGCCACTGACCCATTCGATCGCGAGATGCGGCGTGCGGTGCGCGCTCAACGCCCGGCGTTCGCTACCGATCCCGAGTTGCTCGAGCGTCTGCACGCAGTGCTGCATCACGTCCCAATCCGAGGTGCTGCCCATGATTACTCCGACGAGAGGTTTGTTCATAATTGTCCCGCCAAGCTCTTTTCCGCATCCCCCCACCGCAAACCGTTTTTTTCTGCCCGCGTGGCATATCCGGCTTCAAATTTTCCGCCGCTCCCCCAGCCTCACCTCATGAAATTCGGCATCTGCAACGAGATTTTCCAAAACTGGTCCCTCGCCGATGCGATGGCCTACGCGAAAAAAACCGGCTACGACTGCATTGAGATCGCCCCGTTCACCCTCCTCCCCGGCACCTCCCACAAATACGTCACCGCCATCTCCGCCGCCGAACGCCGCGCCATCCGCGACACCGCCGCGCGCGTCGGTATCGAGATTTCCGGTATCCACTGGGTCCTCGTGCAGGCCGACGGCATGCACCTCACCGAACCCGACGCCGCCATCCGCCAACGCACTGCCGACTACTTTGTCGCGCTCGCCGATTTCTGCGGCGACCTCGGCGGCCGGACGATCGTCGTCGGTTCGCCGAAACAGCGCAGTCTCCTCCCCGGCGTCACCCACGACCAAGCCTGGGCGTGGGCCACCGAGGTTTTCCGCCCCGCCGTCGCCCGCGCCGCCGACCGCGGCGTCACGATTTGCTTCGAGCCCCTCGCGCCCGCCGAGACGAATTTCATCAACACCGCCGCCGAAGGCATCGCGTTTGCGCAACAATTCGCGAGCCCCGCGATGAGCGTGATTCTCGACGTCAAAGCCATGTCGTCCGAAGCGAAACCCGTCCCCCAGATCATCCGCGAGTCCCGCGGCCGCTTCGCCTACTTCCACGCCAACGACGCCAACCTCAAAGGCCCCGGCTTCGGCGACGTGGACTTTAAACCGATCGCCGCCGCTCTCCGCGACGCCGCCTACGACGGCGTAGTCTCCGTCGAAGTTTTCAAATTCGAGGAAGGCCCCGAGGTGATCGCCACCCAAAGTCTCGCGTATCTGAAAAAAACGTTCACCGCATGAGCGCCGCCTTCTGCCCGTAACTGCGCACCGTCCATCCTCGCCCTGCCGCGTGGCCGCCAACCGTTTCATTTTCCTACCTCGGCTTTAGCGCTCGTGACCGCTTCAAGTTCCCGCCACGGTCCCCCTTTTATGAAACCGACCGGCCCGGCCCGCCACCACCCCGCGCCCCCTGCGACATGCCCCTGCTGAGTTTCCGCAACAAGCTCCAGCTCTCCATGGTCGCCCTCGTCGCGATCGGCTCCGCCACGGCCCTGTTCGTCACGCAGCGGAAAATGCAGCAGGCCTACGAGGGCCTGTTCGACGACAACATTCAGGCGCAGATCCGCTACATTCCCCGCGAACAGGAAAACCGCCTCAGCGAAGTCAAACGCCGCGCCCGCGAGCTCGCCGAATCCGGTCCGCTCGTGATCGCACTTCAGGCCGGCGACGGCGAGCAGCTCTACCGCCAGGCCCGCGAGGAACTTCGCAAAGTCCTCGGCGGCGAACTCGAGCGCGGTCCCGAAGACGCCGCCGCGGCTGCCGCCCTCGCCGCCCAACGCGCCCTCGCCACCGGCACACCGGCGCCCGCCGCCGGTAAATCTCCGCCCGCGAAATCACCCGCTCCCACCGCTTCGCCGGTTAATCCCGCCAGCGGCCGCCCCACTCCCGACCTCACGAAAGCCACACCGCCCCTCGCGCCGAAATCCGTCGCTCCCGCCGCCAAAAACACGCGGCCCGCCCCCAAGCAAACCACACCGCCCCGCGCCCGCGAAGCCGCCTTCCTCATCTTTCTCGACGCCCACGGCAAACCGCTCGAACCCACCAGCCCGCGCTGGAAACCCTACCTCCGCAGCGAAGCCCGCCACTCGTTTCAACAACAGCTCGTCGCGATTCTCGACACGCTCCGCGCCCTCAAAGAGCAAAAGGTCGGCTACTTCGCCGTCGAATTCGAGAAAGGCCGCAAACGCCTC
>CALRZR010000102.1:0-23416 GCA_943372705.1 Opitutus sp. GAS368
AAGCAACAAAGGCCCCGGTAAACACCAGGCCGTCGCGGGCGAGCTGCTGCAAGTGCGGGGTGCGGACATCGGTCGCGCCGTAGGGCGTGGAGTCGAGTTGGGCATGGTCGTCGGAGAGAAAAACGACGATATCGGGGCGGGCCCCGGCAAAAGCCAGCCCGGGCGCCCCGAGGAGAGCAAACAACGCTACCAAGCAGGGGAATATTCGCATGGTGGAAATCGCAGAACGGGTGATCAGAACGTAAATGTGGTGTTCAGGACGATCTGTCGCGGTGGCGTGCGGCCCCAGTCGAGCACGCCTCCGTCGAGACTCGCACGGATCGGCTCGAGTGCGTCGTCGTCGAGGAGGTTGCGGACGTTCAGTTGCACGCGCCAACCAAACTTGTGGCCGCCGATGATCCTGGGCCGCGCGGCATAGCCCAGCAACATATCCACGGAGAAAAGAGCCGGACCAAAGATGGGCTTTGTCACATCATCACCGCTCTCAGCGACGGCGGGCAATACCGGCGCGACCTGAGCCTGCAGCGCAGGCAAAAGACCGAGCGCGCACAATGCGCACGCGATAACTAGGAAAAAGGGGAATTTCATGAACCGGGGTCTACGGGCGATTGCATGCCGAGCGTCATCCGCAGGGAACGGGGCAACTCGGCGCTTGTGGTCAGTATCGCACTGCATTTCCCGGAGCGAAAGGTCCGGCCGCACACATTCATCGCACGATTTTCCACATGCGGTGCTGCGCATCCCGGCGCTACGGCGACGATTTGCCGGCGCGGGCCGGCCGACCGTAGGTGGCGCCGTTGTCCGCCGGCAGCGAGAGATGCCACGCGACGACCGCGGCCGTGAGGCGGGTCGTTTCCGCAGGATGGGCTGCGGCGACATTTTTTGTTTCAGACGCGTCGTCCGCGAGATCGTAGAGCTCCGGCGAGGCCCCGTCATAGGTGCAGAGCAACTTCCAGCGCCCGTCGCGAACCGCGAGGTCGGGCGCCTTCGGCACACCCGGGAGGGACGCACGATCCGGAGGACGCCGGAAAAACAGCGGTCGCCCACGCGAGGCGTCCGAGCTGCCGAGGAGCGTGGCCCGCAACGGCACGCCATCGAACACCGTCGACGCGGGTGCGCGGATGCCGGCGATCTCGAGGAGGGTGGGCGCCAGATCGATCGTCGAAAAATGGGAGGTGCGATTCGCAGTGCCGACCTTCTTGGGATCGGTAAAACCAGGTCCCCAGACGACCAGGGGCGAGCGAATGCCGCCTTCGTAAAGCAAACCTTTCGTGCCACGGAAAGCCCCGGCGGACCCGGCGCCGGGCTCGGGGCCGTTGTCGGAGCAAATGAGAATGAGCGTATTTTCGCGCAGGGCCGGGTCGGCCCGGACGGCATCGAAGAGGACGCCGAGCTGCGCATCCATCGTCGCCAGCACGGCGTGGTAGAGCGTGCGTTTCGCGCCGTCGCCGCGCAGGGCCGCCCGGGGGAAGAACGGCGAGTGCACGTCGTCAGGCCAGAGATTGACGAAAAACGGTTTTTTCTCGGCTGACGACTTCTGGATGAACGCGAGCGCAGCGGCGGTAAACGTGGCGGTGACGTCGGCGCGGTCCTGTTTCATGATTTCACCGCGTCCGAGTTTGTCGGAGCCGAGCGCGTGGAGGCGCGCGGGCTTGCCGTCATGGGCATCCAGATACGCCAGGACACGCGGCCCGAGGCCCTCGAAGTTGGTGAGCGAGGCATCGAAACCATATTCGGAAATAAGCGGAGCCTCCCCGACGTCGCGTTGGCCGCCCATGTGCCATTTGCCGAAGTGGCCCGTCGCGTAGCCCGCATCGTGGAGAAACCGGGCGAGCATCGGCGCGCGCGGATCGAGCCATTGATCCATGCCGCGCGCGTTGTTCTCGGCGCGGTTGTTGAGGAACGAGGTAATGCGCCAACGCTGCGGATATTGGCCGGTGCTCAGACCGACGCGCGAGGGCGAACAAATCGGTGAGGCGACGTAGAACTGCTCGAAACGAATTCCCTCGGAGGCGAGTCGATCGATGTGCGGCGTCTTTGCGGCGGTGTTGCCGAAGCACGAAAAATCGCCCCACCCCATGTCGTCGATCAGCACCATTATGATGTTGGGCCGACGGGCGGGAGCAGGATCGGCGGCGAAACCGCACGGACCGGTGAGCGCGACCAGCAGGAGGAGCGCGAAGACAAAGCGAGGGAGGACGTGCATGGTAGACGGGTTAGTTGGGGTTCGACTGTTTCTTCTTTTTGCCGGTTTTGGGAGCCAAGTTCTCCCGTGGTGCGGCGCGAGGGCCGCCGACGATCCAATCTTTCGGCGGAAGGAAACCGGCGCTGCCTTCGCCGTAGGCGGAAACGCCGGACTTTTGCCACGTGCCGAATTCGCGCAGGCGGGTGGCGAGGCGGGCCACGACGGCCGGATGTTGCGCGGAGAGATCGCTCGTCTCGGCGGGATCGACCGCGAGATCGTAGAGTTCGAAAACGGGCGGAGTCGCCGGGCGCTCAGGAAAAAAATCGCCATGAGCGATCAGCTTCCAGTTGGCCTCATGCACGGAAGCGTGCGCGTCGGCATTCTGGTGCATATAGGAAAACCATGGGCGCGCAGGCAGCGGGCATACTCCTCGCAGGGCCGGCAGAAAGTTAAGTCCGTCGACGTCCGCGGCAGCCGGAGCGCCGGTGGCGGCAAGTAGCGTCGGAAGGACATCGATGTAGCCCACACGCTGATCGAAACGCCCTCCGCCCGCGATGCCACCGGCCGGCCAACGCATCGCGGCACACACGCGCGTGCCGCCCTCGTAAACAGTAAGTTTTCCCGCGCGAAACGGGGCATTGCTGGCGCCCACGTTGGGGATGCCGCCGTTGTCGCTGAAGAAAAGCACGAGCGTATTCGCGGCGTCGGAACGTGCCTCGACGGCCGTAAGGATGCGGCCGACGGCCTGATCCAAAGAATCGACCATGGCCGCGTAAATCCGGTGGTTGCCGGTCAGCTGCGGATATTTTTTCAGATCGGCTTCTTTGGCCTCGAAGGGTGAGTGCGGCGCATTGAACGGCACGTAAAGAAACCACGGGCGCGCGGCCGGGGCCGCGCGCACGAACCGCTCGGCGGCGGCGGCCAGCAGATCGGTTGCGTAGCCGGACTCCCGCACGGTGCGGTCATCGTCGTGCCAATCGACTTCGCCGTCACGCTCGTGGCTGAAGTAGGTGATCGCGCCGTTGTAGTGGCCGTAAAAATGCGTGAAGCCGTGGGCGAGCGGCAGATATTCCCGTTGCGCGTGCCCGAGGTGCCATTTGCCCATGATGGCGCGTTGCGCGTAGCCCGCTTCGCCCAACAACTCGGGCAGCGTGCGCTCGGCCGCGGGCAAACCATAGGGTGACCACGGCGGAACGACGGCCCGCATCATGCCGAAACGCGCCGGCCAACGTCCGGTCATCAATCCGGCCCGCGTCGGCGAACACATCGGACACGCCCGAAAATCGGAAAATCGCACCCCGGTCGCGGCGAGACGGTCGAGATGCGGGGTCGCGATGACCTTGCCTCCGTTGAAACCCACGTCGGCAAAGCCAAGATCATCGGCGACCAGTATCAGAATATTCGGCTTGGTCGAATCACGTTCGGCGGCCGTAGCGATCCCCGCAAAGGCAACCAACAAGATGAGGTGGCGCAGCATGGGTCGCAGGACAGAAAGCATGAGAGGCATTGGGTGTGCGAAAGCAGCAGGAGCTTCGTTCTGGCGGGCACGGAGCGCGTTGCACAGTCTCTAAAGCACACATTCATCGCACGAAATTCCACATGCAGGTCGGGGTTTCGAACGGTTTTCTTTCGGGCTTGTTCTAAGTAAAACTGGCCACACGAGCCGTCACTCAACGGGGGCAAAGACCTCCACCTGACTAACGCTTAACCGGCTATTTTTTATTGGCCTTCTTGGCGTTCTTGGCGCGGTCGGCGTCGCGCGCTGCGGCGCGTCCACTGAGCGGCCAATTCGGGTCGGGGGTATGGGCAGCCTGCATCAGGGACTCGGCACGGGCCACAAGTTCGGGCTTTGCCGCAGCGAGATCTTTCGACTCTCCGGCATCCGTCGTGAGATCATAGAGTTCGATCGGTTGCGTAATGCCGTTGCGCACGGCCTTCCACGAACCGAAACGCACCGCCTGAATGGGTTTATTTTCGTGCAGCTCCCAATAGAAATACTCGCGGGCCGGCGCTGGACCTCCGCGCAGGAACGAGACGAGCGAATGTCCGTCGGTTTTGAAATCGGCGGGAAGGCGGGCTCCGGCGAGCTCGGCCGCGGTCGGCAAGAAATCCCAAAACGCCCACGGTTCATCGGTCACACGACCGGCCGGAACCACCCCGGGCCAACGGGCAAATGCAGCCTGGCGCAAGGCGCCTTCGTAGAGTCCGCGCTTGTAACCGCGGAGTCCGTTGCTCGCCTGGTCGAAGAGTTTGCCCATTTCCGAGGTCGGCGAGAACGAAGAGCCGTTGTCGCCCGCGAGCATCACGATCGTCTTTTCGTCGAGTTTGAGCTCGGCGAGCAGATCGAGGAGCTGGCCGATATCGCGGTCGATCCGCGTGACCTGCGCCGCGTAAGCTTTTTGCTGATCGGTCCACGGCTTGTTCGCATAGATGCCGAGGTCGTCGATTTCGTGGGTGCCATGCGGCAGCGTAATCGCGTAAAAGAGAAAAAACGGCTTCTCCTTCTGCGCGCGCACCCACTGCAGCACATCGGTCTGAATCACGTTTTGCGCGTAGATGGGACCGACGCCCTTGCCGGTGTTGCCCGGGAGATCGAAACGCACGCCGTCACGGTAGAGAAATGTCGGGAAATACGAGTGCGCGTGCCGCTGACAATTGTAACCGATCTGATGGTCGAAGCCCTTCTTCAGCGGACTGCCCGAAGTATCGAACATACCCATGCCCCATTTGCCAGCGACCGCGGTCGCATAACCGGCCGACTTCAAAATCTGCGCAACCGTCACGGTCTTCTCGGGCAACGGCAGCTGACCTTCGACCGGCACCTCCCAATTCCCGCGCACCGGAGCGTGACCGCTGTGCAAGCCGGTCATCAGCGAGGTGCGCGACGGCGCGCAAACGCTCGTGCCACAATACGCTTGGGTGTAGCGGGTGCCTTCGCGGGCCATTCGATCAAGCCGCGGGGTCTGGATCAGTTTTTGACCGTAGACCCCAAGATCCCCCTGTGCGAGATCGTCGCTCAATACGAAAATGATATTGGGACGGGCCGGCCCCGCGGCGCTCCCGGACACAATACAGAAACCCAAAGCAAAAATCAGGAAGAGCAGGCTGCGGATCATAGGCGTGGAAAAACGGGCATAACAAGGTGGCACCAACCTCAGGAGCCCCGGATGTTTGGGGAGACCAATGTCGGGAAGTTGCCCGATTGATGCGTTGCCCCTCAACGATGTCACCGAAAAACGCGTATTCCTGAAGATCGCCTGCTCTCCCGAAGACGACCGCGCATCAAGGGGGCCAAAAAAAGGAGGCCGACGGAGCGCAAACCAGCGCACACATTCGGCCTCGATCTGAAAACTGGCGCACCCGTAGGGAGTCGAACCCCAAACCTTCTGATCCGTAGTCAGACGCTCTATCCAATTGAGCTACGGGTGCGTTGCGGAGCGGCAGAACAAGCAATCTTCCGAACCCAAGTGCAAGCGATAATTTCAAGTCCTCGCCGGGAAAATTTCGCGATAGAAGCCCCGCTGAGCATCAAACCGGCGTCACTTGCCAATCCCGTAGGCGCGGAACCCGATTTCTCTCAACTTGGCGAGGTCCAGAATATTCCGCCCGTCGAAAATGAAGGCGGGCTTGTGCATCGCCGCAAAGATCCTCGAATAGTCCAATTTCTTGAACTCATCCCACTCGGTCAAAACCGCCACCGCGTGGGCGCCTTCGGCCGCTTCGTAAGCCGAAGTCGTAACCGTCAATCGTGAATCCACCCCGGCGAGCGCCTCCTTGGCGCCGACGACTACATCACGGCGAATCTCGTCTGCCGGAACTTTGGGGTCATAGACGATAACCCGAGCCTGTTCGGCCAACAGGTCGCGACACACCGCGATCGCCGCCGACTCACGCGTATCGTTGGTGTCCTTCTTGAATGCAAAACCTAGCACGGCAATTTTCTTGTCCGCCACGGAATTAAACAACGCGCGCACGATCTTCCCGGCAAACCGGTGCTTCTGCCAGTCGTTCATCTTCACGACACTTTCCCAATAGGCCGAAACCTCGGGAAGACCAAAACTCTCGCAAAGGTAAACGAGGTTCAAAATATCCTTCTGGAAACAAGAACCGCCAAAGCCCACCGAAGCCTTCAAGAACTTCGGACCGATACGGGAGTCTTTGCCGATCGCGTTTGCGACTTCGTCCACGTCCGCACCGGTCGCTTCGCACAGCGCGGAGATCGAATTGATTGAGGAAATGCGCTGCGCCAAAAACGCATTGGCCACGAGCTTCGACAGCTCGCTCGACCAAAGATTGGTGGTGATAATGCGGTCGCGCGGCACCCAATGGGCATAGACGTCGACGAGCGCTTGCACAGCGGCATCGCCGCCCGGTGTGCGTTCGCCTCCGATCAGCACGCGATCCGGTATCTGTAAATCAGCAATCGCGGTGCCCTCGGCCAGGAACTCTGGATTGGAAAGAACCTCGAACTTAAAGCCCCGGGAATTCGCGGCCAAAATATCCTTAATGGTCTCAGCCGTTTTCACCGGAATCGTCGATTTTTCCACGATGATCTTCGGCCCGTTGGCCTGCTCGGCAATCGTCCGAGCAACCGATTCGATAAAGCGCAAGTCCGCCGCCCGGCCGGCCCCCACGCCGTAGTTCTTGGTAGGTGTGTTCACTGCCACGAAAATAATGTCGGCAGCGCGAATCGCATCATGCACCTCAGTCGTAAAGTGCAGGTTTTTCCCTCTCGTTTGACGGACAACCTCATCCAAACCCGGCTCGTAAATCGGCAGTGTGTCCGAATTCCACGCAGCAATCCGCTTCGCGTTCATGTCGACGACGCGCACCTCGATATCCGGAGCCTTGAGCGCGATCATCGCCATCGTCGGACCGCCGACGTAACCAGCACCAATACAACAAATTTTCATAGATATTTCGGCGGACGATTGCGGTGCCTCACTCTAAAACCAAGCCAGAAAAAGGGCCGGCACGCGGCCGGCCCAATAAAACGGGAAAATCGCCGGAATCGGCCGAGGTGTCACGCCGGATTCGGCGAAGGTGCTGCGTGTCCGCCAATATCGCTCTGGGTAGCCGCTTTCTCCGCAGATTTCTTTTCGGTCGACTTGTCGTCCAACTTCGGAGGCAGCGGCATCACGATCGGCGAACGAATTTCGCCGTGCTCCAGAATCTCCAACACATGGCGACCCTCGATCGTTTCATGCTCGAGCAATGCCTCCGCAATCTTGTCGAGTGCACCACGCCGCGTCTCAATGATTTCTTTCGCCCGGCGATACTGCTCGTCGACGATGCGAAAAACCTCCGCATCAATCTTGCGCGCAGTTTCTTCAGAGTAGGTCTGGCTGCGGGTAATCTCGCGGCCGAGGAAAACGGTGTCGTTGCTCTCTCCGAAGGCGATCATGCCGAGGGGGCTCATGCCCCAATCGCAGACCATATGGCGGGCAATCTTGGTCACCATCAAGATGTCTCCCGAGGCACCGTTCGAGATGTCATTGAGCACCACCTCTTCGGCGATACGTCCGCCGCAGCCGGTCGCGATGCGGATCTCGAGCTTCTTCTTTTCCTGGGTCAGCACATCCTTCTTCGGGATAAACATCGTGCTGCCCAAGCTGCGGCCACGGGGAATGATGGTGACCTTGTGCACCGGCATATGCCCGTCATCCAAAACGGCCTGCACGAGGGCATGACCAGCCTCGTGGTAAGCGGTCAGTTTTTTCTCATCGTCGTCCATCAGGCGACGGCGTTCCCGGCCGAATTGCACTTTCTCGCGAGCATCTTCGACGTCGATCATTTCGACCTTTTTCTTGCCGCGCCGTGCAGCCAACAGGGCGGCCTCGTTCAACAAATTCGCCAGTTCCGCACCGGACAACCCGGGCGTTCCCCGCGCAATCACCGCGAGTTCGACGTTGTCGGCGAGGCTGATCCGCTTCGCATGCACGCGGAGAATTTGTTCACGTCCGTTCAGGTCGGGCAGATCCACGTAAATTTGCCGATCGAAACGACCCGGGCGAAGCAGCGCGCTGTCCAACACATCCGGACGATTCGTCGCCGCGATGATGATCACGCCTTCGGTCGTATCAAAGCCATCCATCTCCACGAGGAGCGAATTCAGGGTCTGTTCGCGCTCATCGTTGCCGCCGCCGAGTCCGGCGCCGCGCTGACGGCCCACTGCGTCGATTTCATCAATAAAGATCAGGCACGGCGCGCTCTTGCGGCCCTGCTCAAACATATCGCGAACGCGGCTCGCGCCAACGCCGACAAACATCTCCACAAAGTCTGATCCCGAGATGCTGAAGAACGGCACATCGGCTTCGCCTGCGACGGCTTTCGCCAGCAGCGTTTTGCCGGTGCCGGGCGGTCCGACCATCAGAATCCCCTTCGGGATACGTCCACCCATCTTGGTAAACTTTTTCGGATCCTTGAGGAATTCGACGACCTCGGAGACCTCTTCTTTGGCTTCATCGCAGCCGGCCACATCCGCAAACGTGATCTTGTCGCGATCACGGGTGAGTAGTTTCGCGCGGCTCTTGCCAAAGCTCATCGCACCGCGGCCAGCCTGCCGGAGCTGCCTGACAAACAAAAAATACAGCAGGCCGATGATGATCACAAACGGGATCACCTGGGCGGCGATCGAGGCAAACACCGTCGTCGAAGGTTGTTCACTGAACAGCTTCGATTTCTGCAATCGCTCCATGCTCGCGTCGGTGACGCGGCCAGCGGCCCGGAAATCTTTCCAAGGACTCTCGGCATCCTTCCGACTTTGCCCCGTTATTGTGTGCCAATCCCGGCCACCACTCGGATCCGGACGAATGACGGCAACCTTGCCCTTCTCCTCGTTAACATTCTTCGACTCGGCCCGCTCAACGACTTCCTGGATCGTGAGAATTTCCGGAGCCGTCGTCAGCGTGGGCGACCACATCAACAGCCCTGCGACTGCTCCCGCCAGCACAAGCCAGAAGATCCACATCTTTGGCTGCAGCCGATCGGGCGGAATATTTTTGAGGGAGCGACGGGACTTTTTGTTTTCGGGTTCGGACATTTCCGTGATTGGAGTGAGGGCCGAACGTGGATGTTCCCCGCGGATAAGTCAATTGGCGCGCCGTCGGAATCTCTGCTTGGCTTTTCCATTCGCGACGAATCGCAAACTTCCGGCGCGAATCACCGCAAAACCGCTCTTCCCCAAGCTGTGGCGCGTAGGCTCACCGCGCTCCACGGCGGCCAGCAGCGCATCGAATCCTTGGCGCGCCAACGCTCCCGCCTTGGGCTGCGCCAGCATCCATCGGTGCAACGCCCGACGAACCAATCCGCGCGGTTTGCCGGCGAGTCGCGACACCGCTAGCGAGCCGTCGGCTTCGATGGGCGCCAGCGCCGCCAGCCACGCTTCCAACGCAGCATCGTCCTCCTCAAGCAACTCCCTGGTCCGGGCCGCGCCGGCCAACGCATCACGCTGCGCCGCTTCTACCCATCGATGCGTCACCTCCGCCCGCACACGGTTTCGAAAGTAGGCAGCCTCAGCGTTGCTTTTGTCCTCCCGCCAAGGAATCCCGGATACCCGCAACGCTTCCGTGATCTCGCTCTTTTTGACCGTCAACAGCGGCCGCAGGTGCACCCGACCGCGCGCCGGTGCACTCACCGGACGCGGTGCCGCGAGACCCGCCGTGCCGCTCCCACGCGCCAGTCGCATCAGCATCGTCTCTGCAATGTCGTCCTGCTGGTGCCCGAGCCAAATCGTCTTGGCGTGGCGATCAAAGAAGCGCAGGCGCGCCGCTCTCGCCGCGCCCTCACTCGCGCTCCGCCGCGCTTCGCTCCAACGCCCGGCGACGAACTCCACCCCAAGCGCAGCGCTAACTGCGGCACAGAATTTTTCGTCGGCCTCCGAATCCCGCCCGCGCAGGCGGTGATTGAAATGCAAGACCCGCAGACGTCGCCGGCGCTTCGGCCAGTGCGCCCACAATAACAACAACAACGCCAGTGAGTCCGCCCCTCCGGACAGGCCCACCGCCCACACCGCCCGGGGCGATGAGTTTTCCGCCCAAGCGAGGACCGCCGGGTGCAACCGCTCCCGCGGAAACCGCGCCGCAAGCTGTGCCGCGCCACCCTGCCAATCGACGCGGCGAAGTTTCATGGAGAGTCACCCGGCGCGCGCCACTGCGGCGGCCCCTGCGTCACGCGAAGCTCAGGTATTCCTTGCCGAAGTAAGGCACCAAAGCGTCCGGGATCTTCACCCGGCCGTCGGCCTGCAGATTGTTTTCCAACAGTGCCGCCAACACCCGCGGCACCGCCAAACCCGAACCGTTCAGCGTATGCACGAGTTCCGGTTTTCCGCTCTCCCTGGAGCGGAAGCGGATTTGCGCACGCCGCGCCTGAAACGTCTCGAAATTCGAGCAACTCGAAACTTCCAGCCAGCGCTTTTGGCCCGCCGACCACACTTCGAGGTCGTATTTTTTCGATTGGGAAAAGCCCAGGTCTCCGCCGCACATCAGCAGCACGCGATAGGGCAGCCCGAGTTTCTGCAACAACCGCTCTGCATCCATCCGCAGTTTGTCGAGTTCATCGTAACTCGTGGTCGGGTGCACCCATTTCAACAGTTCGACTTTGTCGAATTGGTGCAGGCGATTCAGCCCTCGGACGTCCTTTCCGTAGCTCCCGGCCTCGCGTCGGAAGCAGGGCGTATACGCGCAGCGCATGATCGGCAGCGCACTCTCTTCGACGATCTCATCGCGGAAGAAATTCGTCAGCGGGACCTCCGCCGTCGGCACCGCGTAAAGTTGATCCGGCGTCGTCTCATACATTTGCCCTTCTTTGTCGGGCAACTGCCCCGTCGCCGTCGCACTCGCCGCATTCACAAAAATGGGCGGGTTCACTTCGGTGTAACCGGCCTTCCCGTCCTCATCCAAGAAGAAGTGCAGCAACGCCCGCACGATGCGCGCGCCGTCGCCCACGTAGAAAGGGAAACCCGCTCCGGTCACTTTCGCGCCGCGCGAAAAATCGAACAGCTTCTCGAAGCCCGGAATTTCCCAATGCGGGCGGGCGCTGGCCGACACCGCCGTCACGTCACCGTTTGTCGCATACACGACATTCTCTTCCGGCGTCCGGCCTTCCGGCACGCTCGCGTGCGGCAGATTCGGGATCGAGAGCATGGCCTGCTTAAACTTCTCCTCGATCTCATTGAGTTGCCCTTCACGCTCTTTCACCTGCGCCGAAACCGCCCGCATCTCGGCGAGCTTGGCGACAAACTCCGGCGAGCCTTTCGGCAACTTGGCCATTTCGGCATTGGCCCCCTTCTGCTTTCCGCGGAGCGCCTCGACTTCGTGCAACATCGTTCGCCAAGACGCGTCGATCGCGAGCACGGCGTCGAGGTCGACCGCGAGGTGTTTTTTGGCAATCGCCGCACGCACTGCGTCCGGCGTTTCACGAATCAGTTTGGGATCGAGCATGGGAAAGGGAATTCGGTCTGGTTATACCAACACGCACGCACGGCTTACTTGAACCGCGCCCGCGCCTTTTGGAAACGCGCGTAAACGTCCTTCGCGGACAGCAGCTTCAGGTCGCCCACCGGTGCCTGCACCACGACATTGCTCGGCGCCGTCAGCGGATAGGGGCCGAACAACCGCGGGTCCGTCGGTCCGAAAATGCCCATCACCTTCACGCCCAGCGCCGCCGCCAGGTGCATCGGACCGCTGTCATTGGAAATCACCCAGTCCGCTCGTTTGATCAGCGCCGGCAGCGAGACGAGACTCGTGTTGCCCGTCAGATTGAAAAACTGTGCCGGCGGATACGCCGAGCGGTCGTGCACGTAGTTGCTGCCCGCCCAGACCACTTTGCGGGTCTTGTCTTCGCGAAGAATCATCTCCGTGAGCTGCTTGAAACCGCCCCAACATTTTTCCGCGCGCCGGCTGTCGGGAAACATTACGATCGGTTTCGACCCTCCGCGACCGCCCGCGAAGCTCAGGTTGAGGCTGTCCACTTCGCGAAACTTCAGCACGCCGCGCAACTCCGGCTTCGCGCCGAGCACCGGACAAAACTGCAACAACACATCGATCGCATGGCTCCGCTTGCCGTCCGGCGGCAGCGGCACCGTCTCATCGTAAAACATCCCCGACCATTCGCGGGAATCGGTCCGCCCGACCTTTTTCTTGGCCAGCGCGCGCGACGTCATCAGACCCGTCCGCAACAGACCCTGCATGTCGAACACGTAGTCGAACTTCGTCTTCCGAATTTCTTTCGTGAGCTTCAAAAAGCCCTTCGCTCCCGCCGCGCGCTCAAACACATAAACGTGATCAACCGCTTCGCTCGCGCGCACAATCGGGGCAAACATCTCCCTCACCACCCAGGAAATGCGCAGGCCTTCGCATTGCGCTTTGAGCGATGTCGCCACCTGCAACGCGTGGACGATGTCGCCGAGCGAAGAGGGCTTGATGATAAGGAGTTCGGTCATGGAATCGTGGCGCCGTCGGGCAGAATCTGCTTTTAACCGCGCGAGCGTTACGTTTCATGGTTTTTCCCGGCGGAAATCAAACGCCAAATCCCGCTCTCTCGACCGCGTGCTGCTATTTTCACTCAAATTTCTCGGCTGGCTCCTCGCTCACACTCCCGAACCGCTCTTGCGCGCACTCTCCGCCGCCCTCGGCGATTTCCTCTTTTTCTGCCTCCCGCGCCGCCGCCGCCTCGTCCTCTCCAACCTCCACCACGCCTTCCCGGAAAAGTCCGCCGCCTGGCATCGCACCATCGGCCGCGAGAGTTGCCGGCGCATGATTGAGACCGCCCTGCTTTCGCTCGCCACACCTTATCTCAACGAGTCCCGCCTTCGCGAAATCGTCTCCGTCTCGCCAGAGATGCTCGCCGCTTACGCGCTCCACCGGACGGACCCCGCAGCCACGCTCATCTGCTCGCCTCATCTCGCCTACTGGGAGGCTCAGACTTCGCAACCGCTCGTCGTGCCCGGTCCCTTCCCCGAGTTCGGCATTATCTTCCGCCCCCTCGACAACCCCGCCGCCAACGACTTCGTTACCCGTTCCCGCGAGCGCTTCGGCATGAAACTCCTCTCCCGTAAGGAGGGTTTCGCCGAGGCCTTGAAAATCCTCCGCCGACGCGGCTTTGTCGGCGTCCTCTTCGATCAAAACGCCGGCCTGCAGGGCGCGCTCACTACGCTCTTCGGTCGCGTTTGCTCCACCACGGAACTCCCCGGCCTCATGGCCGAAAAGTTCTCGGCCCGTGTCTACGGCATTTTCCCGCGCCGCCGCGCGTTTTGGCGCGTCGAGGTCGGCGCGCACCTCATCGCCACGGGCGGTAGCACCGAATCGGTTACCCTCGCTCTCAACCGCTGGCTGGAAACCCTCCTCTCGGCCGACGACAACCTCTGCGCCTCGTGGCTTTGGGCTCACGACCGCTGGCGAAATCAGGACATGCCCTCCAAGCGATTCCGCCTCGCAGCGAAACGCGACCTCCTCACCGCCGACCTCGCCGCTCGCGGTCTCACCGCCCTCCCCCGCCGCACTCGCCTCTACGTCCGCCTTCCGAACTGGCTCGGCGACGTCGTCATGGCGCTCCCGCTCCTCCGCGCACTCCGCGCCTCGCGCCCCGATGCCGAGATTACCCTCGTCGCCAAAAAACAATTACTCCCGCTCCTCGACACCTGGGCCGTCGCCGATCGCACCCTCGCCCTTCCGCCGCAGGGGCTCGGCTACTACCTCTTTTTCTTCCGTCTCCGTTCCGCCTACCCCGACGTTTGGCTCCTTTTCACCAACTCCGTCCGCGGCGATCTCGAAGCCTGGCTCAGCGGCTGCCGCCAACGCTTCGGCCTCGTCCGCCCCGGCAAGCATCGCCCGCTCCTCTCGCACGCCTACCGCGTCCCCGCCGACTTCGACGAGCGCACCCATCACCAACTCGAACTCTGGGAAAACTTCCTCCGCCACTTCGGGCTCACTACCCCACCCGATCGCACCCCGCTTCAATCGAAAATCGAAAATCAAAATTCGGAAATTGGCCTGATTCCCGGCTCTGAAAACACCCCCGCCAAGCGCTGGCCCGTCGCCCACTGGCGCGCCCTCATCGAAGCCTTCCCGTCCGCGCACTTCATTCTTTTCGGCACCGCGAACGACGCTCCGCTCACCGCCGCCATCGCCGCCGGCTTCGCTCCCACCCGCATCGAGGATCTCGCCGGCCGCACCACGCTACCCGACTATTGCGCGCGGCTGCGCACCTGCCGCGTCCTCGTCACCAACGACACCGGCGGCATGCACCTCGCCAACGCTCTCGGCGTCCCGCTCCTCGCGCTCTTTGGCCCGACGAACCCCATCCGCACCGGCCCCGTTTTCACCTCACCCACCCGCCTCCTCCAACCACCCGCCTGCCCGCCCACTGGCGGCGGCCGCCTCGCAGACCTTACCCCCGCCACCGTCGCCACCGCCTTGCGCGAGCTGCTCGAATCCCCTACCTCCTGACCACCCTCGGCCAACTTCCTGCTTAGACCTTGGTTATTGGTCCTTGGTCCTTCCCCAATATCACAGCCCTCCCCTCCGATATTAGACATTAGTCATTCGTCATTAGTCATTCCCCTCTCCCTCCTCCCCTCGTGCCCCTCCTCTCCGTTACCGACCTCCGCACCTATTTCCACACGCGCAGCGGCGTCTACCGCGCGGTCGATGGCGTGAGCTTCTCCCTTGAGCGCGGCGAGACGCTCGGCATCGTCGGCGAATCCGGCTCCGGCAAATCCGTCACGTGCTACTCGATTATGGGGCTAATCCCAACGCCTCCCGGCCGCATCGAGAGTGGCACCGCGGTCTTCGATGGCGTCGACCTCCTCCACTGCACGCCCGCCCAATCCCGCGCTATCCGCGGCAAACGCGTCGCGATGATTTTCCAAGACCCGATGACCTCCCTGAATCCCTACATGCGGATCAGCGACCAGCTCATCGAACCGCTGCTCATCCACGAAAACATCTCCAAAGACGAAGCCCGCCAGCGCGCCCTCGCCGCCCTCGAATCCGTCGGCATCAACGACCCCGCGAAGCGCATCAACCTCTACCCCCACGAATTCTCCGGCGGCATGCGCCAGCGCGTGATGATCGCGATGGCCCTCATCACGAAACCCGAACTCCTCATCGCCGACGAACCCACGACCGCCCTCGACGTCACCGTGCAGGCGCAAATTCTCGAACTCATCAAAAAGATGCAGCGCGAGCTCGGCATGGCCGTGATCTTCATCACGCACGACCTCGGCGTCGTCTCCGGCCTCTGCGACCGCGTGCAGGTCATGTATGCCGGCCGCATCGTCGAAACCGCCGACACCCGCACGCTCTTCCACTCCCCGCGCCACCCCTACACGCGCGCCCTCCAACGCTCCATCCCCTCCCTCCAGCCCAAAGGCACGGAGCTCTACACCATCTCCGGCATGCCCCCCGACCTCTCGAAACCGCTCCCCGGCTGCGCCTTCTCCGCCCGCTGCGAACACGCCACCGACGCCTGCTGCACCACCACTCCCGCCCTCGCCCCTCTCTCGCCCACCCACGCCCAAGCCTGCCTCCGCATCCAATCCGGCGAACTGGTCTGAAAACTAAACCGCTAATCTCCGCTAATCCTCGCTAATTTCTCCAACCACACTCCGCCGGTCACCCTGCCTTCAATCTCTGCGTTTGTGCATCGATTAGCGTCAATTAGCGCAGATTAGCGGTTCAAAGAGTTATCCTCCGTCTTCTTTTCTCCTCCGCCCTAATTTTCTTCCGTGTATTCCGTGTCTTCCGTGGGCCACTACTCCTAAAATGTCTTCCGTCACATCCGCGTCCACGTCCGCTCCCGCCCCCATCCTCGAGCTCCGCGACGTCCGCACGCATTTCCCGATCTCCTCGGGTTTCCTCTTCAAGCGCCACGTCGGCACCGTCAAAGCCGTCGATGGCGTCACGCTCTCCCTCGCTCCCGGCGAAGTCCTCGGCCTCGTCGGCGAATCCGGCTGCGGCAAATCCACCCTCGCCCGCACGATCATGCAACTCGTGCCCACCACGGGCGGCGCCGTCATCCTCGAAGGCAAAAATCTCACGACCAGCAACGCCGCCGAAGTTGTCGGCGTCCGCCGCGATTTGCAGATGGTCTTCCAGGACCCCTATGCCTCGCTCAACCCGCGCATGACCGTTTTCGACACGCTGGCCGAGCCGCTCCTCGTCCACGGCGCCTGCGCCCCCGCCGACATCCACGCCCGCGTCGCCGCGCTCATGCGCACCGTCGGCCTCGCCCCGCGCTTCATGCAGAAATACCCGCATGAATTTTCCGGCGGCCAACGCCAACGTATCGCCATCGCCCGTGCCCTCGCCCTCGAGCCGAAAGTCATCATCGCCGACGAACCCGTCTCCGCCCTCGACGTCTCCATCCAGGCGCAAATCCTCAACCTCCTCGCGCAGCTCGTGCGCAAGATGCACCTCAGCCTCGTGTTTATCGCCCACGACCTCTCCGTCGTGAAACACGTCTCCGACCGCATCGCCGTCATGTATCTCGGCAAAATCGTCGAGCTCGGCCGCGCGACCGACGTCATCGAGCGTCCTCGCCATCCTTATACACGCGCCCTCGTGAGCGCGATCCCCACGCCGAACCCCGACATCGAGCGCCATCGCCAGCGCATCGTGCTCCCCGGCGACCCGCCCTCGCCCATCAACCCGCCCTCCGGCTGCGCCTTCCATCCCCGCTGCCCCTACGCGCACGAGATCTGCAAAGCCTCCGTCCCGCCCCTCGCCCCGTTCGAACCCGCTCGCGACGTCGCCTGCCTCCGCACGGAAGAAATTTCAAATCTCTGAAGCCACTCGGTCCATCGCTTCGCCAAAGCGCCTTCGCAAGAGAGCGGCGCCCACGTCGGTTCTTCAACAAAGTAGCCGTCAACGGGCCAACCCCGTCGAAGTCGTCGTGATCGGCACCCTGAAAAACACCCTCGGGCCGCACTACGGCAAGAACGCGCTCGGCACCGCGTGGCCCCGGATGTTCCAAACCGGCCCCAAAGGCAGCCTCCCGCCCGGCACCACCTACGACTCCGTCGGCTCCGGCCTCTTCGCGCCCTTCGTGCACCAGCAGTCGAGTTCACTGTAGCCGAGCCGAGCGCCAATCCGCTCGACGAGAGCGTTGGGTGAATTTTCATACTACTACCCAATTGGTGCCGAGAGAATCTATCTTCGATACATCGCGAATGCACCAGCCTCGTAGCCTCCGCCATGCCGTTCGTCGCCTCCACAAATCTCAAGTGCACTGGACGACACAAAGGTGAACGCACATTTCGATAGCATGAAAAAAACACGTCGACATGAGAATCACGATGAAGCGCCCCCTGCGAAGCGTCGGTCTCGCACAGCGAAATTCATCGGGGCCTTCGCCTGCGGTGCACTGCTTGGCCTTTTTGCAGCCTATTTCGACCTGGTTACCGGTCCGCGGAACAGTGATTTCATTGTCGCTGCAGGATTCTCGGTAACGTGCGGACTGGGATTTGGAATTTGGGAGATTGCTGTTAACCGCGAGTAGTCGCCACCAATCTAAGCGACGAATTTCGATTACTTTCCGAGTTACAACTACCAGAAGTATTAATCCTCATGCCCCTCACTCGCCGCGATTGGCTCAAACTCACCGGCAGCGCCTCCCTCGCCGCCTCGCTCCAGCCTGCTACTGCCACGGCTGCTTCGGATTCCTCGCTCGCGCACGTCGCCGCCTCCTCCGCACCCGCTGCGGGCGATCCGCCGCTCATCCGCGAGGCCGAGCAGCCCATGTTCAACCTGCCCGGCCAATTCACTTCGCCCGTCAAAATCGCCTCGGTCGAGATGCTGAAAAACGGCAGCAACTTCTTTGTCCGCACCCGCTCCACCGACGGCGCCGTCGGCATCACCGGCACCAAGCAGATCGAAGATTTTATCCCGATTTTCGAGCACCTCGTCGCGCCGCGTTTCATCGGCAAAGACGCCCGCGAGCTCGAGTCGCTCATCGATGAGGTCTATCGCGCCAACTACAAACTCGCCGGCATTCCGTTCTGGGCCCCCGTCGCCTACGTCGAGCAGAGCCTCCTCGACATGCTGGGCAAAATCGCCGCCAAGCCCGTGGGCGCCCTCCTCGGTGGCGTCGTCCGCACGGAAATTCCCGTTTACCTCTCCGGCTCCGATCGCGTCCTCTCCGCCGAGGAAGAAGTCGCCGTTTACGAGCGCGGTGTCGCCGCGACCGCGGCGAAGGCCGTGAAGTTCAAGATCGGCGGCCGCATGAGCCGCAACCTCGACACCTACCCCGGCCGCACCGAAAAACTCCTCCGCCTCGCCCGCGAGAAACTCGGCGACAAAATCACGCTCTACGCCGACGCCAACGGCTCCTACGACGTCTCTCACGGCATTCGCATCGGCCGCCTTCTCGAAGATCTGAACTTCGCCTTCTTCGAAGAACCCTGCCCCTACGAGGAACTCAGCGAAACCCAGGCCGTCGCCAAAGCCCTCCGCATCCCCGTCGCCTACGGCGAGCAGAACTACAGCCTCTGGCAATTCGACTGGGCCCTCCGCAACGGCGTGATGCAAATCGTCCAGCCCGACCTCAACTACAACGGCGGCCTCATCCGCGCCAAACGCGTCGCCCGCATCGCGCAAAAACTCGGCAAGACCATCGTCCCGCACAACACGCAGACCGGCGCGACCTCGGTGAACATCCTCCAATTCGCCTCGTGCACGCCAAACGCCACGCCGTTCATGGAATATCCGTGGCGCGCCCCGCAAAAGTCGCCCTCGTGGTTCACGCCTGATTTCAAAATCGTCAACGGCGCGATCCGCGTCCCCACGACTCCCGGCATGGGCCTCGAGATCGACCCCACCTTCCTCGCCCAAGCCACCGTCATCGCGAAAATCGACAAGCCCACCAAGAGCACCGCCAGCGGCGCGCGCTCGGGCGGCTGAATTCCATCCGAATCGTCGCCAGCTGTAGCGGCGGTCGATGACCGCCGTCCTTATCGCCGCCTACTTCCGTTTTTTGCCATCCGGCAACAGTGCGCGCGGGCGATTCGCCTCGCCGGGTTTCGGCACCGGCGAATCGCGCAACACCGCTCCACCCGCCTGCACCGTCGTCGCCATCGTCGCATCGCCTGCGCGGTTCCGATACTCCTGCGGATCGTCGGCGCGCACGTAGAGTTCGAGCCCGAAGCGGCCGCCGTCCCATTCCGTGTAACGCCAGTTTTCCGCGATGACGGTGCGCCCGAGCACGTCGGCCCGGCGCGCCACATCGTAGTGAAACACCATGGTGCCCGCCGGACGCCGCGTTTTCTCCGTGCCCCGCATCAAACCGACGAGTGACTGTCCCTCCAATCCCGCCGGCGCGGGCGCCTGACTCAATTCCGCCAGCGTGGGATAAATATCCAGCAGCTCCACCGGCGTCGTCACCACGCGGCCCGCCGGCACACCGGCTCCGGCCATGATCAGCGGCACGCGCGTCGCTGCATCGTAGGCGCTCAGCTTTGCCCACAGTCCGCCGTGATCGCCGAGGTGAAAGCCATTGTCGCCGACGAGCACCACGACCGTGCTCTTCCAGAGGTCGAGACGTTCGAGTTGCGCGAGCAACATCCCCACGTGGTCGTCTGTAAACGATACGCACGCGTAGTAGCCGTGGATCGCCGCCTCGCGCGAATCCGGCTGCGGAAACCCCGAGAGTTCCGTCTGCAACGCGATCGGCGGCACGTCGCGCAGCGCCGGCTCCGGCTTGGGCTTCAGACTGCCCGGCGCATAGAGGTCGAAAAACCGTTTCGGCGCCGTCCACGGCAAATGCGGTTTGTGGAAACCCGCCGCGAGGAAGAACGGTTTTCCTGCGCGGGTCTGCTCTTCCATCATGCGCAGCACGGTGCGCACATTCCGACCGTCCCGCGTGCGCGCGCCATCGCTCGTGAGCACGTGCGAGGACGGGCGCCCGTCGCCCGCGCTGCCGGCGGTCCCGTAGCGCGATTCGATCGCCGCCTTTTCCTCCGGATCGTCGGTCGGGCCGTCCTCATAAAAGTCCCACGACGCCGCGTCGCTGCCCTTCGCATTGTGAAACACCTTGCCCGCCCCCGCCGTGAAAAAGCCCCTCTGCCGGAAAAACTGCGGCAGCATCACACCATCCGGCACCGCGGTGCGCGCTGCTGTGCCCAAAATATACACGCCGGTCGTCTCCGGTCGGCGCCCGCTGAGGAACGAGACCCGGCTCGGATTGCAGAGCGGATACTGGCAGTGCGCGCGGTCAAACCGCACGCCACGCGCCGCAAGTCGGTCGATGTTGGGCGATTTGACGTCCGGGTTGCCGTAGCACCCCAGCGCCGTGTTGAGATCATCGACGACGATGAAAAGCACGTTCGTGGCGCGCGCGGATTCGGCCGCCTGCGCAAACGTGCCGAGTGCGGAGATCAAAAGGAGCCGAATTAGAAGTGCGGGGAACATCGGAAGAGCGGCGTGGCTCAGGGAAATTTCTTAATTAAATACTCCGCGGCCCGTGCCGCGTAGTTCTCCCCGCCACCCGGCAATGGCGCCGTCGCGAGGTCACGCACCGCCGCCATGGTTCCGACCGGGGGCTGGCGTGAAATGCGCGTCACGACGTTGACCGCGAACAGGCGCCCGTCGCTTGCCGCAGCGTCCTTCAACGCCGTGTCCACCACCGACCACGCCGCGGGATTATCACCCCGGCGCAGCAACACCTCGGACGCCGCCAACCGCACGACGAGCTCGGCATCGGCCAGCAGAGCGGTCACATCCGGCGGCGTGGCTGCCCGCAGCGCGGCAACCGCTCCCCAGTAGCGCAGCACCGCCTCGGGCGCGCGCAACGCGGCGGCCAATGCCGCCGCATCAGGCTGCGCGGGAATTTGCAGCGCATCGATTTGATCAAGGATGCGCGCCAGCGGATAGCGTTTCTCGTCTGCGGCTACGACGGTCGGCGAATTCTTGCCCGCCCACGCCACCATCAAAGGCTCCGGCATAAAACCGGTGTCTCGGACCGCGAGCTGATGGGCACGCAACGCCGCGCGCAGGCGCAGGAGGTGCGGACGCGCCGCGGGATCGGCGGCGAGATTGCGGACGTTGTCGGGGTCCGCCGCGCAGTCGAAAAGTTCCTCGGCAGGTTTGTTCTCAAAGAAGGCGCGTTGCGTGGCGTTCAGTTTCCCGGCCGCAAAAAGCCCGGCCCACTCTTTCATCGAGGCTTGTTTCCACAGGTAGTCGAGATGCTGGCCCCACGGTTGGCTCGGGTAGTAATTCCGGATGTAGCGGTAGCGCCCATCGGTGACCGCGCGCGCCATGTCGTAGCGCTCGTCCATACGGTCGCGGAAACTAAAGGTGAATTCCGGCGCCGGCTTGCGCGCGGGCCCGGCGATGGCCCGCCCCTGAAACTGCGCGGGCAACGGCACTCCCGCGAGGCTCAGCACCGTCGGCGCGAGGTCGACGAAGTTGACCAGTTCGCGGACGCGCGAATTCGGAGCGGCCGGGGCGAGGTGCTGATATTTTTTCGGGAAGTGCGCGATGAGCGGTGGGTGGGTGCCGTTTTCATAGAGGAAGCGTTTGCTGCGCGAGACGGCGCCACCGTGGTCCCCGTAGTAGAAGATAATGGTGTCTTCCGCCAAACCGTCGGCTTTCAACTCCGCGAGAATTTTGCCGAGCGCGGCGTCGGCGCGGGCGACATTGTCGTAATATTGCGCGATGTCGGCCCGCACCGTGGGTGTGTCAGGCAAGTAGGCCGGCACACGGACCTTCGCCGGATCGGTGACCAACTCGAACCGCTTGTGCAGGCTGCTCTCGTGTGATTGCTCGAAGTTGAAGATCGAAAAGAACGGCTGGCCCGCCGCGCGATGCCGCCAATGCGCGGTTTTGCTGTTTTCATTCCAGGCGGCGTCCCAGGAATTCGCCGTGTTGTAGTCGGTCTTCGCGTTGTTCGAAGTGAAGTAGCCGGCGGCCCGCAGATACTCCGGGAAAAACTTCACGCCTTCGGGAAACGCTCGTTTGCTACGCATGTGCTGCGTGCCCATGCTGTTGGCGTAGCGGCCCGTAATGATGCTCGAACGCGTCGGCGCGCATACGGCGGACGTCGAATAGCACCGCTCAAACACGATGCCGCTCTTGGCAAGGCCGTCGACGTTTGGCGTCCGGGCGAGCGGGTCGCCATACGGGCCGACCGTGGTCGCCACGTTGTCCTCGGTGACGAGCCAGAGAATGTTGGGGCGGTCGGCGGCCGCGATCGCCGCAGAGGTCAAACCGAGTGCGCAGAGCGCGAAACGAAGGAGCGTTTTCATGAGGGCAAATTCAGACGGGTTCAGGGATCAGGCTTTTTTCTTCGGGTTCTTGCCCTTGTTCGCGGCGTTGGCGGGATTCGCCGGCCAGGGCACGACGTGCGCACGTTTGGCCCACGCCTCGTAGCTGGCGACCATTGTTTTTACGCGGGCCGGCTCTTTCGCCGCGAGGTCGCGCTGCTCGGCGCGATCGGCGTCGATGTCGTAGAGCTCCCAGCCGCCGGGGTATTTCGAAACCAGTTTCCATCGGCCCTCGCGCACGGCGCGGTTGCCTTCGTGTTCCCAGAAAATGGGCTGCGCACGCTGGAGCGATTTGCCCTCGAGCGCGGGGCGGAGGCTCACGCCTTCCATCGGCGTGATCGTTTCGCCGTTCAGCTTCGCCGGATATTTCGCACCGGCGAGATCCACACACGTCGCCATCAGGTCGATCAGGTGACCGGGCTGCGCATCAATTTTTCCGCGGCGGGCGGCCGGGATGCCAGCAGGCCAGTGCACGATCAAAGGAGTCGCGATGCCGCCCTCGTGGACCCAGTGTTTGTATTCGCGGAACGGCGTGTTGCTGACATTCGCCCAGTCGCCGCCATAGGCGATGTAGGTGTCGGCCGGCCCGGGCAACACCCCGTAGCCACCGCGCACGGGATAGCCATCCCGAGTCTGGTTGGGGCGACTGCTGAATTGTTGTTCGCCCTTCCCCATCGGCGACAGCGAGGGCGCTCCGGCGCGCGCCACAAACGGACCGACCCGACCGTTGGTCTCGGCATTGCCGCCGTTGTCCTGCAGGTAGCAGATCACGGTGTTTTCATACTGCCCGGTCGCCTTGAGCTCGGCGACGATGCGCCCGATGCCCTCGTCCATCACGGTGAGCATCGCCGCGTAAACTTCCATGCAGCGGATCTCGAATTCCTTGTCCTTCACTTTGTCCCAATCGCCCGTTTGCGGAGCGAGTCCCCACGCGGCGTCGGCGATGCCGATCTTCTTCTGCTTTTCCCAACGCG
>CALRZR010000103.1:0-23275 GCA_943372705.1 Opitutus sp. GAS368
GGCGTTTCGCGAGCAGGCGGAGGCGCTGCTGGCCGGCGGCGCGGATGCCATTCTCGTCGAGACGATGTCGGACCCCGCGGAGGCGGCGGTGGCGGTGCAGGCGGCGAACGCCGCGGGGGCTGATTTAGTGGTGGCGACGTTTACCTTTCAGAAAACCGCGGTGGGCTATCGCACGATGATGGGCACGACGGCGGCGGCGGCGGTCGCGGCTGCGCTGGAAGCCGGGGCGGACGTGGTCGGGGCGAATTGCGGCACGGATTTGTCGCTGCCGGACTACGAGCGACTCACGGCGGAACTGGTGGCGGCGGCCGGCGGTAAGCCGGTGATCGTGCAGCCCAACGCGGGCTCGCCCAAGCTGGTGGACGGGCAAATCAGCTACGCGGAGTCCGCGACGCAATTTGCCGAGGCGGCACCGCGGCTGCTCGCGGCCGGGGCTCGCATCGTCGGCGGTTGCTGCGGGAGCACGCCGGCGCACATCGCGGCGATTGCGGCAAAGTTGAAGGCCGTGTGAGTGATGGCTGGGCGCGCGGTGCGGGCGGGTCGGTGCTTGGGCTAAAGATTTTCGGGTTTGTGCCGATGAGAGAGACATGAGCCCAAAAATGATCGGCGTCCACGGGGTGGGCGTGGCGTTCTCACGATGGCTGGCGACGTGGTATGTGGCTCGCACGCCCGCGGCGACGTGGCGGTTTTACTGGCGCGGATTTTGGCGGGCGGTGCACCCGGTGCCGATGGGGCGTCCGCTGCCGAGGCCTGCGCGGGATTTTTAGCGGATCGTGCGAGCTAGGGAAGGGGTGGATGCCAGTCGGATGTCGTCTGAGCGAATCAACGTGCCGCTGGGCGCATGTGCAGCAGCGTCACGCCGTGCCGCGGGACGGTCGCGGTGAAATCGTCGGTGAAGTCGCCGAGGTCGCGGTGGCGCCAGACGTCGCGCAGGGTTTGGCGACCGGTGACGCCGAGGTCGCTCCAGCGGGCCGTGATGGCGGTCGAGACTTCGCCGCGGTTGCAGAGGCCGATGGCTTTGGTGCCGTCTTCCAGATTCTTGATCATGAGAAACGTCTGCGGAGTCAGCGTGACGACACGGGCGGATTCGCCGAGCGGATCCTGGTCGATGGCGATCACCTCGGGGTTGCAGAGCACGTTGAGCGTGAAGGCATCGATCTGTCCCATGTCGCCGCTGAAGAAGAGCGGCGCGGCCATCAGTGACCAGAGTGACATGAACGAATATTGCTCGGTGGGCGTGAGCGGGCACGGTTTCAGTTCGCCCTCCGTGCGGGCATCGCCGATACGGCCGATTTGAATGTAGTCAGGGTCGTTCCATGAGCCGGGTTTCGACCATTCGCGGTAGGCGGCGTTTTTCAAGGCGACGTCGAAGATGCGGTTGAGCGAGGCGCCGAGATCGTCGGCAGTGCGCCAGCTCTGGCCGCCGACTTCGGCGCCCCATTTCCAGACGTCGCCCATGCCGTATTGGCAGAGGTTGAAGAGAATATCGCGCGGCTGCTCGCGGAGGAGCGCGCCCATCTGGGCGTAGGGCTTTTTCAGATTCGGTAGACTTTTGTCGCCGTTCACGACCTTCGAGTAGGAGCACCAGTCGTATTTTAGGAAATCAAAACCCCAGTCGGAAAACTGGCGGGCGTCCTGTGCCTCGTGTTCGTGGGCGCCGGCGTAGCCACCGCACGTGAGCGGACCGGGCGAGGTGTAAATGCCGGCTTTCAGCCCATGGGAGTGAATGTAGTCGGTTAGCGCGCGCATGTCGGGGAAATGGCTGTTGGGAAGAATCCGGCCCTTGGCGTCGCGGAACGGGCCGATGCGACCGGCGTCGGGGTTGCGTTTGGAATTGGCGGTCGTGTTCATCCAGCAGTCGTCGATGTTCACGTAGGCGTAGCCGACATCCGCCATGCCGGAGCGCACCATCACGTCGGCGGCCTCGCGCATCATCTTGTCGGTGACGCGGGCGTAGTGGGCATACCAGTGGTTCCAACCCATCGACGGCGTGAGCGACAAGGTGTCGCCGCTGACGATCTTGAACGGGGCGGAGCTTTCGCCGCGCCGATTTTTCGCGTGCAGCGTGAGGGCATAGGTGCCGCGCGGAGGGGCGATGCCGGAGATGATACCTGTCGCGGCGTCGAGCGTGAGGCCGGCTGGGAGCGCGGAGACGGAGAACGTCAGCGGGCGTTCGCCGGTCGTGGGAATCCGGAAGAGGAACGGGTGACCCGGTCGGCAGCCGTAGACTTTGGCGGCGTTGAGGCGTGGCGCAGAGGGCGGCTTCGGCGTGAGAATGACCGTTTCTTCATGGGGCGCGGCGACCGTGCGCGGCTTGGTGCCGGCGAAGGTGAATTTCGGGTCAGCCCAATTCGCGTGATTGTAAGCCTGGCTCTCGCCGACGTGGTCGACCATGAGCAACAATGAGCGCACGCCGCGCAGCGGGACATCGAGCGTGACGGCGGGCTGGCCGATCTTCAGCGGGCCGGAATCCCAGAGCTTGCGACCGTCACCGTAGACCGAGAAGGCGGCGGACGCGGCTGGGTTGTTCGCGCCATCGTCGATGCCGACGGACGCGGTGAGGCGTTCCGTTTTTCCGTCGAGTTCGAACCAAAGCGTGCTGGTCGCGCGGGTGCCGATGCCGTGCTCGAATGTTTTTTTCGCGATGGTGAGCGGCTTGCCGCTGAGGGCGCGATTGAGCGATGGCTTTCTCCAGCCCTCGAAATGCAGGTGGGTGAGATCGAGATCGGTGAGTGCGACGCTTTCGGCGCCGAGCGTAGCGGCGGCGGTGAGTGCGACGAGCAGCACGGCGAGGGACGGCAGGAGACGGCGGGGTGTTTTCATCGGAGGAACGCCATCGCTTGTGGCAGGCCCCCGCGAGGGCGGCGAGCGACGGAGTGGCGCGCGCCACGACTAGAAGTTTGCCACGCAGGCGCGATGAGTTCGCGTGCGGCGACGTGCGCGCGGAAGCCGCTACGCCCGTTTGCTCAAAGCGGGGTCAATTTCACCTTCAGTGAATCGTAGCCGATGGTGCGGTCGAACTTTGCCTCGTGTTCGACGTGGAGTCGCGATTCCAGAATGGCGATGTGTTTCACGCGTTCGCAGCAGAGCCGCAGAAGCGTGCGCAGGATCAGGCGGGCGTGCGCGGCGCCGAGGCAGAGGTGCGGGCCGAAGCCGAACGAGAGGTGGGGGTTGGGCTTGCGGTCGAGGCGGACTTCCTCGGGTTGCGGAAACGCCGCGGCGTCGAAGTTGGCGGAAGCCCACGCGAGCGAGATGCGCTCGCCGGCTTTGACGGTGACGCCGTGGACATCGGTATCGACGGGGCACACGCGGCCGATGTGGATGAGCGGCATGAAAACGCGGAAAAACTCTTCGCCGGCGAGAGTGATGCGCTTTGGATCGGCGCGGAGATACTCAAGTGCCTCGGGATGCTCGGCGAAATAGCCGAGGGCGCAGGAGATCGTGTGGATAATGGTGTCGCGCCCGCCGGCAAAGGCGAGGTTGGCAAACCCCATCATCTCGTCGCGGGTGAGTCGGCGACCGCGGTAGTTGGCCTGCGTGAGTGCGCTGAAAAAATCCTCGCCGGGATGGGCCTGCGCTTCGTCGAATTTGCGGTGCAGGTAATCTTCCAGGACGGAGCCGGTCTTGAATTCGCCGCCGGTGACTTTGAAAACATGGATACCCCAGCCGATCCAGATCTCGCCCTCGGAGGGGGGCACGTTGAGCAAGTGGGTGAGCGCGCGGGACTGCACGGGGAGGGCGAACTCATTCACGATCTCGATGGAGTCGCGGCTGAGCGCCTGCGTGAGGAGGCCGTCGATCAAGGCTTCGATTTGCGCGATGACCGCGGGGTCTTTGGGGCGCTGAAAAAACGGCTCAACGATGGCGCGGTAGTCGGTGTGCTCGGGCGGATTCGTCTCGATGGGGAGCTGGCGAATCGTGCGCACTTTTTCTTCGGACGGAATCGGCACGCGGAAGGGCACATCGGAGCTGAAGGTCTGCCAGTCTTTCGCGGCCTGGCGCACGTCTTCGTGGCGGAGGACCATGGCGATTTCCTCGCCGTGGAAAGGACACTTGAGGACACCGGATTTTTCGCGGGCTTCGCGGAGTGGATCGGAGAAGGCGGGCATGGGAATAGGTAGGAACCGAGTGCTGCCGGCGTGGGGCGGGGTGCGGTTGATCAGCGGAACAGGCGCGGCAGAAAATCCGCGAGGTAACCGCGCCAGACGGGCCAACTGTGGTTGCCGGCGGTGAGGTGCCACTCGTGTTGGACACCAGCCGATTTGAGTTTCGCGACGAAGGCTTCGTTGCGCGCGAGGAGAAAATCGTCGCGGCCACAGGCGATCCAAAGGAGGCGCAGCTTGGCGTTGGCGACGGCGGGAGTGGCGAGAATGGCTTGTTCGACGGCTTCGTCGGGCGGGACACCACTGAAGGAGCCGACGTAGGCGAAGCGGTCGAGATGGCCGAGACCGACGGTGAGCGATTGGCCGCCGCCCATGCTCAATCCCACGATGCCGCGTTGCGCGGTGTCCGAGGCGACGCGGTAGAGCGACTCGACGAGCGGCAGCGCGTCTTCGAGGAGTTCGCGGCGAAACGCGTCCATGGCGCCTCCGCGATTCGCGGCATCGCGGGTGGCGGCGGGGGTGAACGGATGACCGTCGATCATCATGACGACCATCGGGCGCGCTTTGCCGGCGGCGATGAGGTTGTCGATTATCCAATGGGCTTTGCCGTGCTCGACCCACGTGCGTTGATTGTCGCCGGAGCCGTGTTGCAAAATGAGGAGCGGAAAGCGCGTCGCGGCGGGCGATTTTTCGTAGCCGGGCGGCGTGTAGACCCATACCTCGCGGGCGCGGCCGAGTGCCTTCGACAGATAGGTGTGTTGGTGCACGGTGCCGTGCGGCACATCTTGAAAATCCCAAGGCTGCGGCGTGGGGGCGGGAAGGTGCAGGATGCTCGTTCGCGGCTCGCGCATGGGTTTGATCGCGGTGTTGGCGGGATCGATCATCGCGACGCCGTCGACGTTGAAGCTGTATTCCCAAACGCCGGACGGCAGCGTATCGGCAGCGGCAGTGGCGGACCAAAGGCCGTCGTCGGCGCGGACGAGCGGGAGCGGATCTTTGGCCCATTGGCCGCGGACGGAGACTTGTTTTGCGTTGGGGGCGCGCAGGCGGAAGGTGACGCTGCGGTCGGCGTTTATTTCGGGCGAAATGACGGGTGCCGGCCGGGGGGCGGGCGTGGCGGCTTTGGGCGTGGGGGGAGTTTGCGCGAAACCGAGGGGCGCCGTGGTGCCGAGGGCGAGGAGCAGGGTAAGCAGGAGCGGGGTCTTCATGAGGTGCGTAGATGGGCCGCGGGAAGGGCGGGGCGGTCAAGGCCAGAGTCGCGTGGATCGGGTCGATCGGCGGCAGGAGCGAAATTAGCGGGAAGCGGTGGGCGATGCTCTGGGCGCTGATAGTTGCGGCGGGGCCGCATGGGGAACTGACAACGTGATCGCGGCGATCCAGTCTTCCGAGCGCAGCGCAATGACGGCTGCACACCTATGAAAACCCACGATCCTCTGGATGTCTCCTGTCGCTCTATTATGAATGCCAGTCCCGCTGTGCTGTCGCCGGAGACGACGTTTGCGGAGGCGGTCCGCATTTTGCGGGAGAAGCGTCTGCTGGCGATGCCGGTGGTCGATGCGCAGGGAGGCTATCTCGGGATGTTTCGGAAGAATCTCGTGATTTCGAATGTGCTCCCACAGGTCGCGCTGAACAACGACCGCTGCAGTCAGACGACGCGCCTCATCGAGGCGGGGTTGCTCAGGGACACACTCAGTGAAGTGCGTGCGCGATTTGCGGCGATCGCGCGGGATCCGGTGAGTCGTTTTGCCGACGCGGAGGCGCCGGTGTTGCGGCCGGATCAGCCGCTCGTGACGGCGCTGTTTCATCTCTATCGCGGGAGGAATTTTCTGCCGGTCGTCGAACCGGCGAGCCGACGTTTGCTCGGCGTGATTTCGACGTGGGATGTATTGGAAACCATGGGGGACGCGCCGTGACTGCGAATTTTCCGGACGCGTGCCTGGCGATGGCCACGGGGTCGACCGCGGTCTGGGTGGCCGTGGGCATTCTCGGGCTCACTTACGTGGCGATCATGACAGAGCGACTCAACCGGGCGATCGTCGCGCTGCTCGGTGCGGTGGCGATGATCGCGACGGGAATTTTGAATCAGGAGCAGGCGGTGGCGGGCATTGATTTCAACACACTTGGCCTGCTCGCCGGCATGATGGTGATCGTCTCGATTGCGCGCAAAAGTGGGGTGTTCGAATACCTTGCGATCTGGGCGGCGAAGCGTGCGCGGGGCAGCCCGGCGGGCGTCTTGGTTTTGTTACTGTTGGTGACGGCTCTTTTTTCCGCGCTATTGGACAATGTCACGACGGTGTTGTTGATCGTGCCGGTAACTCTGGTGATTTGCGCGCAACTCAAGGTGCCGCCGTATCCGTTTTTGCTCTCGCAGGTGTTGGCTTCGAACATTGGCGGGACCGCGACACTGATCGGCGATCCGCCCAATATCATCATCGGCGCGCAGGTCGGACTTTCGTTCAACGCGTTTCTCGTAAACTTGGCGCCGGTGATCGGTGTCATCGTCGTGGTGCACGCGGTGGCGGTTTACCTGATCTGGGGCCGGAGTCTGGAAGCCACCCCCGAGGCGAGGGCGCACATCATGGCGCTGGACGAACGCGCGGCGATCACCGACCGGACGTTGCTGGTGAAATCGCTCGTCGTCTTGGCCGGGGTGCTGGTGGCCTTTGTCGGCGCGCGGCTTATTGGACTCGAATCGGGCACGATCGGGATGGCGGGCGCGGCGGTGCTGCTATTGCTGGACAACGCCGGCAAGACCGCGGCCAAACAAAACGAGTCCGTTACCCACGTGTTCAACGAAGTGGAGTGGGTCACGCTGTTTTTCTTCATCGGCCTCTTCATCGTCGTGCGCGGCGTGGAGCACACGGGGGTGCTGCAAGTGGTCGCGACGAAGCTGCTCGCGGTGACCGGCGGACGGTTGGAAGCCACGGGATTGGGGATTTTGTGGGCGTCGGCGTTGCTCTCGGCGGTCGTCGATAACATCCCGTTTGTCGCGACGATGATTCCGATGATCAAGGCGATGGCGCCGGCATTCGGCGGCACCGAGGGACTGCTACCGCTGTGGTGGGCGCTGTCGCTGGGGGCGTGCCTCGGCGGCAACGGCACGCTCGTGGGCGCGAGTGCCAATCTCACGGTCGCCGGGATCGCGGAGCGCAACGGGATTTCGTTCCGGTTTGTCACCTTCACCAAACACGCGCTGCCGATGATGCTCGTGCACGTCGCGATCTGCCATGCGTATTGGGTGTGGCGCTATCTGTGAGGCGGTGCGGGCGGTGAATAACTCGGGCCGATTTCGGCTCGCGCGGCGCGGATGAAGGAACGATGGTGCCGCCTTCTTCCGGCGGGGATGTTATGACCGGCATGCCCGCCACCATTGTTGCCATTTCTGACCCCACCACGCATCACCATGAACCCAGACAGCGATCCCACCGGATTCGACTATGAAGACCTGACGGAAGCCGAACGATTTGCGCTCGAACTGCGGTGGTATGACGGGAGCATGTTGCCCTATTTTGAGTGGATCATGGAGCTGATCGAAAACCGCCGCGCAGAGATCGTGCAGCGGGCCGCCGGCTCGTCCGAGCCGGCGGCGCTCATCGCGGCCACCAAACGCGTGATCGCCGAGTGCGGGTCGCTGCACATGGCGGCGGAGATGAAAGCGCAGAAAGAAGAGATCGAGAAAGAGCTGTGGTGCCAGGGGCAGAAAGGCCGGCACGACCGGGCGAAGATCAAACAAGAATGGGCGCAGCGCTACGGGGCGGATTGGCGGCGGTGGCGGGTGCGCGAATATCTGTTTGTCGTCGACCGTTGCGCGGAGAGGATTGTCGAGGCGCTGCAATCCGCCGCCGATGATCCCCCGTCGGCGGTGTCGCAGTGAACCTTTCTTCGACTACCTCATGTTACCCCCGATCAGATTATTTCTTGGCCTGTGCGCGGCTGCGTTTGCGAACGGCGTGGTCGCGGCGAAGGCTGTGGCCGACGGCGGGGACGAGCGTGCGAAGATGCAGTTTTTCGAGAGCGAGATCCGGCCGCTGTTGGTGAAGCGCTGTTACGAGTGTCACGGTGAGAAAAAGCAAAAAGCCGGCCTGCGCCTGGATCACATTTCGCACGCGCTCACCGGTGGCGAGGGCGGACCGGCGCTCGTGCCGGGCAAGCCCGCGGAGTCGATGTTGATCAAGGCCATCGGCTACAAGGACGAGGATTTGCAGATGCCGCCGAAAGAAGAGCTGGCGGCGGAAGAAAAGGCCTTGCTGGAAAAATGGGTCGCGTTGGGCGCCCCGTGGCCGGCGGGCGAGGCGGCGGTGGCGAAACGCGACCGGCAGGATTTCACGGCGGAGGAACGCGCGTATTGGTTTTTCCAACCGCTCGCGAAGCCCACGCCACCGGCGCTGAAGGGCAACCGCTGGGTAGCGAACGACGTTGACCGCTTCGTCGCGGCGAAGCACGCCGAGCTGGGCCTGACGCCCGCGCCGGCGGCGGACCGGGCGGAACTCGCGCGGCGCGTTTACTTCGATCTGCACGGGCTGCCGCCCACGGCGGAGCAACTCACGGCTTTCGTGAACGACCGCGATCCGCGGGCCTACGAGCACCTCGTGGAAACGTTGTTGGCCAGCCCACGGTATGGCGAACGCTGGGCGCAGCATTGGCTCGATCTCGTGCGCTTCGCCGAAAGCGACGGCTACCGCGCGGATGGCTTTCGTCCGGGGGCGTGGCCATATCGCGATTGGGTCATCAAGAGCCTCAATGCCGACAAGCCCTACAACCAGTTTGTCCGCGAACAATTGGCGGGCGACGAGATCGCGCCGGATAATCCCGACGTGCTCATCGCGACCTCCTACCTGCGCAATCCCGTCTACGAATGGAACCAGCGCGATGTGCGCGGCCAGGCGGAGCTGATCGTCGACGACATCACGGGCAATGCCGGCGAAGTATTTCTCGGCCTGAGCATGGCGTGCGCGCGATGCCACGACCACAAGTTCGATCCGATTTTGCAGAAGGATTATTTTGCGCTGCGGGCATTTTTCGAACCCGTGCTGTGGCGGAGCGATTTGAAACTGGCCACACCGGCCGAGCAGAAGGTTTACGAGGAGAAATTGGCGGCGTGGGAGCAGGCCACGGTGGAGATCCGCGCGCTGATGGAGGCGCTGGTCGGGCCCGCGCGGGAGAAAGCGGTGAAGCGGGCGCATGATCGTTTCACGGAGGATATTCAGAGGATGATGGCGCAGCGGCCGGGCGAACGCTCGCCGCTCGACCACGTGCTCGCGACAATTGCCGAGCGGCAATTGCAGTATGAACGCGATAATTTTGATCCGTTGAAGTCGCTCAAGGCATCGGCGGACAAGGCGCGTTACCAGGCGCTTGATGCCGAGCTGCGGAAATTTGATGCGATCAAGCCCAAGTCGTTGCCGGCGGCGTTTGTCGCGACGGATATCGGTCCCGTGGCGCCGGTGACGCGCATGAAGAGTCGGAAAGGCGAACGCGAGGTCGCGCCGGGATTTGTCACGCTCATCGATCCGCGCGAACCGAAGATCACGGCGTTGCCGAATTCGACGGGGCGTCGCTCCGCACTCGCCGACTGGATTGTGCGACCCGACAATCCGCTCTCGACCCGCGTGATCGTGAACCGCGTGTGGCACTATCACTTCGGCCGCGGCATCGCGGGCACGCCCAACGACCTCGGCCATCTTGGAGAGCGGCCGACGCATCCGGAGTTGCTCGATTGGCTGACGCAGCGGTTTGTCGCGGGGGGCTGGAGTCTGAAAAAGCTGCACCGCGAAATCATGCTCTCGGCGACCTACCAGCAGACGGCGCGGCGTGCGCTCGACGGACAGGCCGCGCTGGTCGATCCCAATAATAAATACCTGTGGCGTTTCAGTCCGCGTCGGCTCGATGCCGAGCAGGTGCGTGATGCGATGCTGGTGGCGAGCGGCGAGCTCGATCTGACGGCGGGCGGTCCCTCGCAGGATGCGAACACGTCGCCGCGGCGCTCGATCTACACGATGAAGAAACGCAACAGCCAGAACGAGCTGTTGCGCAGTTTGGATTTGCCGGCGGGCTTCACGAGCATCGCCGATCGCCAAATCACCTCCACGCCGATTCAGGCGCTGCTGTTTATGAACGGCGATTGGCCGCTGGCCCGCGCGCGCAAGCTCGCCGCGAAGACGCCGAACGTTGACGTCGCGTGGAAGTCGACGCTGGGACGCGCGCCGGCGCCCGACGAGGCGGCACTGGCCGAGAAATTTGTGGAGAAGCGATTGGATGGCGCGCCGCGACCGCAGCCGGTGCGCGGTGAACCCGCGATGGCGGCGACGGAAATGCCGGGACGCTTCCACGAGAATACGGCGCGCGAGCGGCTACTCGTGCGCGGTGCGCCGAAGGAAGGCGACGACTTCACGGTCGAAGCGACGATCGTCGTGGAGAGCGTCGACAGTGGCGCGGCGGTGCGCGTGATCGCATCGCGGTGGACCGGCGAGAAAGGCTCGCTCGATGGACACGGCTGGAGCCTCGGCGTGACGGGCAAGAAATCCGGATTCAAACCGCTCAATCTCATCATGCAGCTCGTCGGTGAAGATGAGAACATGAACACCGCCTACGAGGTGGTGCCGTCGGGTTTGTTTCTTACCTTGCGGACACCCTATCACATCGTGGCGAAAGTCTCGTCATCGGACAGCACGGTGACGTTTCTCGTGCAGGATTTGAGTCAGCCGGCGGCTGAGCGCCGCACGGCGGCGGTGCGGCACGGGGTGCACGGCAAGCTCGGCGTCGGGCAGGCGACGCCGGTGATCGGCGGGATGTTTCGCCGCGGGGCGAATCAGTTCGACGGACAAATCGACGCGCTGCGGATCGTGCCGGGCCTGCTCGCCGACGAGACGATCGCGGCCGAATTCGGGAAATGGTCGCCGAGCAGCGGAGTGGTGTGGGACGCGCGTCGCCCGAACAGCAAAATGTTCGAGGCCCAAGCCGGCGTCGCCAACGCGGAGAGCGCCGATCCGTTTACACGGGCGATGGCGGACCTCTGCCACGTATTGCTGAACTCGAACGAATTTATCTACCTCCACTGATTCTTCTCCGACCATGGCCTGCCATAATTTCGACTACGCCACCTCGCGCCGCGAGTTTCTGCGCACTGCGGGCTGCGGCTTTGGCGCGGTGGCGCTCGCGGCGTTGATGAAGCAACCGCTGATCGGAGCGACCGGCACGGTGACGCCGGCGGCGGAACAACTGGCGCGGGCGGGCAAGGCGAAGAATGTGATTTTCCTCTTCATGGAGGGAGGTCCGAGCCACCTCGATACCTTCGACCACAAGCCGTTGGTGAACGAGCTCTCGGGGCAGAAACTTCCGCCGAGTTTTAAGCCGCCGATTCTCGCGATGGGCGAATCGAATGCGCCGATCATGGGTTCAAAGCGCACGTGGAAGCAGCACGGGAAGAGTGGGCTGTGGGTGTCGGATTGGTTTCCGCACGTCGCGGAGCACGCGGACGATTTGGCCGTGATCAAGTCCTGCGTCTCGGATGGCATCAACCACGCGGGCGGCGTTTGCCAGATGAACACGGGCTCGATCTTCGGCGGACGTCCCTCGCTCGGAGCGTGGGTCGACTACGGCATCGGCACGATCAACCGGAATCTGCCGGGCTTCGTGGTGATCAAGGATAGCGAAAAAGAAGTGATCAACGGCACGCGCAACTGGGGCACGGGCTTCATGCCCGCGGTGCATCAAGGCGTGGAGTTCAGCGCCGACGGCGTGCCGATCCGCAATCTCGATACGCCCAAAGGCATGAAGCCCGAGCGGCAGCGCGAAAAACTCGACCTGTTGGCGCAGCTCAACCGCGCCCACGCGAGGACGCGCGCGGACAACACGGAACTCGAGGCGCGTATCCGCAGCTATGAACTCGCCTACCAAATGCAGGCGGAGGCGCCCGGCGCCGTGGACCTCGCGAAGGAGACGGCGGCGACGAAAGCGCTTTACGGCATCGATCAGAAGGAGACGGCGGTCTTCGGCCGGAACTGTCTGCTCGCGCGTCGACTCGTCGAGCACGGCGTGCGGTTTGTGCAACTCTACAGCGGTGCCGGCAGCGGATGGGACAGCCACACGGAGCTGGAGAAGAACCATTCCCGTCTGTGCCTCTCGGTCGACAAGCCGATCGCGGGATTGCTCGCTGATCTGAAAGCGCGGGGGCTGCTCGACGAAACGCTGGTGATTTGGGGCGGCGAATTTGGCCGCACACCGATGAGTGAGCAAAACGGCGGTCGCGACCACAACCCGACCGGCTTCACGATGTGGATGGCCGGCGGCGGCGTGAAAGGCGGCCAGTCGATCGGCATGACCGACGAACTCGGTCTTTACGCCGTGAAGGACCGGCTGCATGTGCACGATCTGCACGCGACGATTTTGTATCTGCTGGGGATGGATCACACCAAGGTGGTCTACTCGCACCAGGGTCGACCGGAGCGTATCGACCAAAACGAAGGCCGGGCGTTTACGCGCATCACGAAGGGCGCGGCGTGAAGGCGCGGTTGGGCAGCGGAATCTCCGGATTCGGTCACGGCCGAGAATTGGTTTGTTTGCGGTGGCGGGAGCTTCGTTAAATCGGGCGAGTGGTCTTTTCCTCGGTCATCTTTCTCTTCTTTTTTCTGCCGCTCGTGATGGCCGTCGGGCTTCCCTTGCAGGTGTGGGCCAATCGGCAGGGTGGGCGCGGGGCGGTGCTTGGGTGGGCCAACGCGTGGTTGCTGGTCGTAAGCGTGGTGTTTTACGCGTGGGGCGAGGTGTATCTCGTGTGGGTGATGATGGCGTCGTGCCTGCTCAACTACGGCGGAGGATTTTGGTGTGCGTCGGGGCGGGCGGGACGGCGGGCGGCGCTCGTCGCGGTCGTGGCGGCTAACCTCGTGCTGCTCGCGTGGTTCAAATACAGCGGGCTCGCCGTGGAGTTGGTCAACCGGTGCAATGCGGCGCTCGGCCATGTGCTGGGTGGTGAGATCAAGTGGGCCGGGGTGGTGCTGCCGCTGGGCATCAGCTTCTACACGTTTCACGGTATCAGCTACGTCGTGGATGTGTGGCGCGGGAAGGTCGCGCCGTGTCGGAGTCTGCGCGACTTCCTGTGCTACTCGACGTTGTTTCCCCAACTCGTGGCGGGGCCGATCGTGCGCTACTCGGAGGTAGCGGAGCAGTTTGTGCGACGCACGGTGGGCAGCGAGGATCTCGCGGAGGGCGCGCGGCGGTTTATCGCCGGACTCGGAAAAAAGGTGCTGATCGCGAATCAAGTGGCGCTCGTGGCGGATGCGATTTTCGCGCTGCCGGAGGCGGAGCGCTCGGCGGCGGCGGCCTGGGTGGGGATTGTGGCGTATGCGCTGCAGATCTTTTTCGATTTCTCGGGCTACTCCGACATGGCGGTGGGCCTGGGGCGGATGTTCGGTTTTCGGTTTCCGGAGAATTTCAACTTTCCGTATGCGGCCGGCTCGATGCGGGATTTCTGGCGGCGATGGCACATGACGCTGTCACGGTTTTTTCGGGACTATCTCTACATTCCGCTGGGCGGAAATCGCTATGGAGCGCTGCGCACTGCGCTCAATCTGCTCGCGGTTTTCGCGCTGTGCGGACTCTGGCACGGGGCGAGTTGGAACTTCGTGGCGTGGGGTTTGTTTCACGGGCTGTTTCTCGCCGCCGAACGCGTGTTCGAGCCGGTGACGGACCGGGCGCCAGTTTGGCTGCGACCGCTGGGGCATGCGTATGCGCTCGTCGCAGTGTTGCTGAGTTGGGTGATCTTTCGCTGCGACACGTGGGCGCAGACGATGGCGTATTTTCGCTCGATGTTCGGCGCCGGCGGTGCGGGCGGACTCGCGGTGATTCCGGCCAATGTGGTGACGACGGGCACGCTCACAGCGTTGGCGGTCGGCGTGGTGTTGAGCACGCCGGTGTGGCCGGCGCTGCGCGAGTGGAGCGGGCGTTGGCAAGCGACGGCCCGCGCGACGCAGTGGGGTGAGGTGGGCGCGGCGCTCGCAGTGCTGGTGCTGTGTCTGCTCTCGATGGGTGCCGGCACGCACAATCCGTTTATCTATTACCGATTCTGAGTATGGCACCTGCGACGAAAAAACCGGTGCCGCTGCGGCAACTCACGCTCTTCGCGGGGATGGTCGTGCTCTTGTGCGGACCGATTTTGGCGTGGGCGCTGCGCGTGCCGGAGTTGACCAATGTGCAGGAGATGCGCGCGCTGGCGGCGTGGCCGGATTGGCAGAAAACGAAGTTTGAAAAATGGCCGGCGGCGTTTGAAGCGTGGCTCGTCGATCACTTTCCCATGCGCACGCGCGTCGTGCAGTGGTATGGGCTGGTGCGGCATCGCTGGATGGGCGAACCCTCGTCGCTCGTCGTGCCGGGGCGGGACGATTGGTTGTTCTATGTCGGGGAAAATACCGTGCCCGACCTGCTTGGCCGGGATCGCCTGAGCGAGGAGGAACTCGGCCGTTGGCAGGCGGCAATGGAGGGCCGGCGGGCATGGTGGCGCGAGCGGGGCGCGGAATTCCTCGTGGTGGTGGTGCCGAACAAATCGACCGTCTATCCCGAGAAGTTGCCGGCGTTTCTGCGCTCGCAGGCACGGCCCGGAAAGCTCGCTCAGGTGACGGCTCACCTCCGGGAGAAAAAATCTCCGGTGGCGTTGCTCGATTTGCGCGAGCCGCTACGCTCCGCGAAAGCCAAAGGGACCATCTACTGGCCGACGGACAGCCATTGGAACGCCGAAGGGTTGCAGGCGGGGAGTAAGGCGATCTTGGTGAAACTGCGCGAGATGCAGGTGCCGCTGCGCGCGCGGGACGAGGCGGCTTGGTCGAAGATCGAGCACGTGCAGCGCGAGGGAGATTGTATCGGGTTGCTCACGATGCGCGGGCGTTGGCCGCTGGAGCCGGTGTCGCAAGTGCGCCTGACGTTTCCGCCGGATTTCCGCGCGACGACGACACCGCACGCCGCATTCCCGGCGTGGAAAGAGGTTGGCCCGTGGGCGGTGCCGCTGGCGTTCGAACGGGATTCCGGCGAAGGCCGCGCGGTGATGTTCTGCGATTCGTTTTTCCGGGTGGGCGGACAGCCCGGCGACGTGAACTCGCAGTCGCCGCTGATTTTGAGTTTCCGCCGTTTTGTGAGTCTCTGGAACTGGGCGGGCACGAGCAATTTCGCGAGCTACGAGATGGTGTCCGACATTGCCGAGAAAGAGCGGCCGACGCTCGTGATCGAGCAGTGGACCGAGCGCTACCTGCGGACGCAGCCGCCGGATCATCCGGAGTTTCAGCGGGCGCGGGCGGCGGCGGCCGGCAAGTGAAGCGACGCGTTGAAAAAATCTGCGCGGAGAGAACGAGACCTGCTATTCCCGGCAGATGAATATCGGCAATCGCAGCTGGAAATGGGGTGTGGGCTTGGCGTGGGCGGCGCTGGCAGTCGCGGTGGGTGCGGCCCCTGCGCGGCGCAAGGTGATCATCGATCAAGATGCGTTTGGGCCCGGCGGTCCGAACCTGCAGCCGATCCTGCTCGTTTTACAATCACCTGACGTCGAGGTGCTCGGGATCACGGTGGAGAGCGGCGACGGCTGGCTATTGGAGAATGTGGCGCACACGCTGCGCATGCTGGAGATCGTGGGTCGCACGGATATCCCAGTCGTGGCGGGTTCGACCTATCCGCTCGTGAATTCGGCGGAGGCGACGAAGCGTTGGGAGGCGCGTTACGGGAAACTTTTCTACAAGGGTGCGTGGACCGAGGAATGGTCGAAAGAGGTGCAGGTGCGGCGACCGCTTCCGCACGGGCCGGAGATCGTGCCGCCGTCGCCGGCGGGGGCGCCCACGACGAAGGCTGCGGCGGAGACGGCGGCGAATTTTCTCGTGCGCAAGGTGCGCGAATTTCCCGGTGAGGTGACGATTCTGGCGATGGGGCCAATGACGAATCTCGCGCTCGCGGTGCGACTCGACGACGCGTTTGCCGCCCAGGCGAAGGAGTTGGTCTTTATGGGTGGTAGCTTCAGTCCGCATCCGGCCAACAATGCGTTTGCCCTCGAATACATGTTCACGCCGCGCCTGGAGTTTAATTTTCGCTGGGACCCGGAGGCGGCGAAAGCGGTGCTGCACGCGCCGTGGCGGAGCATCACGCAAGTGCCGGTCGATCCGTCGACCAAGACGCTGTTTTCGCCGGAGATGATCGCGAAGGTCGCGGCGGCGGACACGCCGTTGGCGCGGTATGTCGCGAAATACGCGGAGAGTTTTCCCCTTTGGGACGAGTTGGCGGCAGCGGTGTGGTTGCAACCGGAGATTGCGACGCGGCGGGCGGTGTTGGCGGTCGATGTGGATACCGACGGCGGCGCCGGCTACGGAAATACGTTGAGCTGGGCGCCGGGCAAAGGGCCTGGAGTTGGCGAGCGCGCGGTGAACGTGGTCTTCGACGTCGACGTGGAAAAACTCAACGCGCTCGTGGTCGAGCGGCTGACGCGGCCGATGGGCGGGCGCTAGGCGAAGAACACGAGTCGGCGGTCGCACTTTTGGCAGAGATGGCTACGGTGGTCGCGATGTCGCCCGTGGAAACTGTCGCTCCCGTCCTGCCGGACGAAACGCCCGCCGAGTTGGCGGAGGTGGGCGTGTATGCGACCGAGCGGGCGGCGTTTGACCACGGTTTGGTCGTGCTCGCACTGGGTCGGCCGTTTTGGACGGACGCCGGGGCCGCGGGCCATCGTCTCCTGGTTGAGGCGGAAGTCGCCCCGCGGGTCAGCGAGCAGCTCGCGCGCTACGTTCGCGAGAGTTTGGATTGGCCGCCTCGGCCGATCGTGGACGAGTCGCGGCACGGGACCGATCTGATCACGCCGCTGCTGTGGGCGCTCGCGATGCTCGTGATTTTTCATCTTCAAACGACGAGGCCGGAGTGGGCGAAGGCAGGCGCGGTGGACTCGGTGGCGATTTTCGAACGAGGGGAGTGGTGGCGAATCGCCACGGCGTTGGGTCTGCACGGCGACGGCGCCCACGTGATCTCAAATGCACTGAGCGGGATCTTTCTGTTTACGGCGGTATTAAAAACCTTCGGACGCGGCGCGGGGTGGTTGCTGGTGGCGACTGCGGCGATCTTCGGAAATTTCGCCGTGGCAGCGCTGGCGTATCCGGAGCCGTATCGTTCGCTGGGCGCATCGACGGCGATTTTCGCCGGGCTCGGTTTGCTGACGGGACGCATGGCCGGCGTGCTCCGGCGTGCGGATCGACGCGAGCGGGGGAGGGCGATGTTTGGGGCGTTGGGCTCGGGGCTGGTGGTGTTCGCGCTCTACGGCGCGGGCGGCGGTGCGGCTCGCGTAGATATCGGTGCTCACTTGGCCGGGTTTGGTGCGGGACTGGTTGTCGGCTTCCTCGCAGGGCGGTGGCGGCTGCGCAACTGAAGTGTCCTCGTGCGGGAATCCGCTGAACTGGCTCAACGGCGGCATCGCTGCGCAGGGTTGCATAGTGACGCACTGCCGCACTGCCACGATTTCGCCGGCGGGGAGTGGTGCCCGACCTCCCTGCGACTCGTCAACGGACTGTCCTTGGAAGAGGGCTTCGTGCCGGCGCGATGGTTTCAGACCATCGGAAGGCCGCGGTTCGCGATAAGCAAATGTAGCGGGGCGAAGCGGTGTCGTTCTGAATCTCGTGGTGCCGGGATCGGCGTTGATTCGCCCGTGGCTCCCGGCACTTTCTCCTAGGCATGTTCGATCGCATCTACCCCGGCGGCCTGTGTCGCATAACTGCTCTGTTCGCCGCCTGCGGGGTCGCGCTACTGTTTGCCTCCGTCGCGCGTGCGCAGGCGCCGGTCATCACCGCGGTCTCTGCTCCTCGCCAAGTGGTCACGCTCAACCAAAATCTCACGCTCAGCGTCACCGCTCCCGCCGCCACGTCGTTTCAGTGGAAACGCAACGGTCGCCCGCTCTCTGGCGCGATCTCCGCGAGCCTTACGATCACCGCGGCCATTCCCGCTCGCGACAGCGGCTGGTATCAGGTCGCCGCAACCAACGCATCCGGCTCCACCGCCAGCGCCGCCGTCTTCGTAAACGTCTCGGTCCCTTCCGCGCGGACGCTCGGCTGGGGCGGCTCGCCCTATGGTATGTCGGTGCCGGTGCTGACCCAGATTTCCGCTCTCGCCTACGCCGGCTCCCACGGTCTGGCCCTCCGGAGCGATGGCACGGTTCAGCATTGGAGCCAAAATTTTCTGACGGAAACCGCGCCGCCGGCGGGCTTGGCTGGCGTCGTGGCTCTCGCAAGTTACCATCGCCACTCAATAGTGCTCAAGAGCGACGGCACCGTCGTCGCCTGGGGCTTCATCAACAATGGTAACGTCCCCATCGTCGCCGGACCGGTGGCGGGCTTGACCGATGTCGTGGCCATCGCGGATACGCAGACTCATAGCGCCGCGCTGAAACGTGACGGCACCGTGGCTGTATGGGGCGAGCCCAGCCTGACCGCGTTTGTGCCCGTGCCCGCGAGCTTAACCGATGTCACCGGGATCGCCGCCGGGCCCTATTACTGCCTCGCCGTGAAAGCCGATGGCACCGTCATCGGTTGGGGATTGCCGGATACACCCGGCGGACGCGTTCCTGCCGGTCTCTCCAACGTCGTGTCGATTCACGCCGGGGGCAGTCTGGCCGCCGCTGTCAAATCCGATGGCACCGTCGTCACCTGGAGCGATGCCTTCTACTCCGGTCCGATCACGCCGCCCACCGGATTGGCGGACGTCGTCTCCCTCGCGGTGGGCGGTTCCTTTTTCTACGCCGCGAAAAGCGATGGCCGCACCGTCGCGTGGGGCACGGCGCCCCAATATTCACCTCTGCCGTCCGCGGATTTCGCCGATGTCTTGATGGTTGCGGCGGCCGACGGCGGTGCCGTCGGTCTTGCCAACGCGGTTGGAGCATCGGCCGCCGCGATCGCCTCCTCGCCCGCGAATATCACCGCAACCCTCGGGAAAACGGTGACGTTTTCGGTCAGCGCCGCGGGCACGCCACCGTTCTTTTATCAATGGCAACGCCGGGCTTCGGACTCATCTGACTTTGTCGATCTGTATTCAAATTTTCCGGCCTATTCCGGGGTGATGACGCCCATGCTTTCCGTGAATGGCACGACGGTCGCCATGCGCGGCGACCAATTCCGCTGCGTCGTTACGAACGGCGTGGGCGCACCGGCGATCAGCGCTGCCGCCACGCTCACCGTCTCCGAAGCACCCACGATCACGAGCGCGGCCACCGCCGCCTTTTCCATCGGCACCGAAAGTTCGTTTATCGTCGCCGCCACCGGTGCCCCGCTCCCGAGCTATCAAATCGCAGGTGGCGAATTCCCCGGTTGGGCGAGCTTCGACGAAGCCACGGGCACGATCAGCGGCACACCGCCGGATGCCGCCGGTTCACCGTTCACCTTTACCATTATGGCGAGCAACGGCGAAGGCGTGCCGGCGACCCAGACTTTTACGCTGCGCGTGGTCGTGGCTCCGATCTTCACTTCGGCCCCGACGCCGCGCCAGACGGTGGTCGCCGGCAGTTCGCTCACGCTCACCGCGGTCGCTACCGATGCGACGACCTATCAGTGGAACCGCAACGGCCGTCCGATTCCCGGCGCGACTGCGGCGAGCTACACACTCACCAATGCCGTTTCTCATCGCGACGCCGGCTGGTATCAGCTCGATGCGACCAATGGCAGTGGCACCACCCGCGGCCCGGTCAGCTTCGTCAACGTCATCGTCAGTCCGCCGGAATTTGTGCAGGTCGGCCGTTCGTTCGGCGGCCCCCCGGCAGGTTTGACGAGCGCTTCGCAGATTGCGGTCGGCTACGATCACGCCCTCGCGATTGCGCCCAACGGCTCCGTGGTCGCCTGGGGTTCGAATACGACGGGCGGACTCTCCGTTCCCGCCGGATTAACCAACGTCGTCGGGATTTCCGCCCAGTTCGGTTTGTGTGTGGCGCTGAAGAGCGACGGCACCGTCGTCACGTGGGGAAATGGTGCGAGTGCGCCGCCGGCGGGCTTGTCGAACGTCGTGCAAATTTCCGCGGGCATGAGCCACGGTCTCGCGTTGAAATCCGATCGCACCGTCGTCGCCTGGGGCAGCAACACCTATGGTCAGGCCACGGTTCCCAGCGGCCTGCGGGACGTCGTCGCCGTGGCCAGTGGGTCCGACCACAGTCTTGCGCTGAAGTCGGATGGCACCGTCGTCGCGTGGGGTGACAATACCGACGGCAAAGCCACCGTGCCCGCCGGCTTGGCCAACGTAATCGCCCTCTCGGCGCACCATCGGCACTCGCTCGCCCTGAAGGCGGACGGGACGGTGGTCGCGTGGGGCACCAACTTTCTCGGGCGCAGCACCGTGCCGGCGGGCTTGGTCGCTGTCGCCATCAGTGCCGGCATGTATCACAGCGTCGCGCTGAAAGCCGATGGCACTGCCGTGGGATGGGGCGGGGCCAACAACGAAGGCGTCATCTCGCCGACGATCACCAAAATTGCCGGGATTGCCGCGGGCGATGGCCTCACTCTCCTCATGCGGGATGCCTCGGTCCCGGGCGTGCCGATTCTTACCGCCCAGCCGACGTCCGTCACCGCACTCGCAGGCGGATCGGCCTCGTTCACCGTCGGCGCCGCCGGTATCGGCGCGATCACCTACCAATGGTTTCGCAACGGCGCGCTCCTCCCCGGCGCGACCGCGGCCACGCTCTCGCTGACCAATCTCCAACCGGTCGACGTTGGCACTTACTACGTGGTCGTCACCGGCACCGCCGGCACGGTGACCTCGGCCAGTGCGACGCTCACCGGTTCCAACGTGCCGCCCACGCTTATCGGGCAAGTGGCGTCCGTCACTGTTACCTCGGGTAGCCCGGCCACCTTTAGGGTCACCGCTTTTGGCGCCGGCTCTTTGACCTACCAATGGCGGCGTAATGGCCTCGCCATCGCCGGCGCGACCGAGGCCACCTATACGCTCGCCGCTCCGACGCGGGCCGACGCCGATTTTTACGATGTGATTGTTTACGACGGCTTGGCGGCTACGACCGCGCCCAACGCCCGTCTCTTCGTAGCGCCCATCGCTTATCCGGGCCTCGTCGCGCCCGACCCCGCGTGGAACCCTCAGCCCGAGGTGGCCAACGGCGGCACGGTCACTGCGATTGCCACGTTGGGCGACGGCCGCAGTTACCTCGGCGGTCAGTTCACTCGGGTGAGCGGGCTGCGGCGTGTGTCCGTCGTGCGGGTTACGGCCGACGGTGTGGTCGATCCCGGATTCGTGCCGCCCGAAATGGACGGTTCGGTCATGGCCCTCGCGGTGCAGAGTGACGGAAAACTTTTGCTCGGCGGAAATTTTGTCCGGATCGGCGGCGTCCTCTGCAACCGTCTCGCCCGCCTCAATACCGACGGCACCCTCGATGTTTCGTTCAACGCCGGCCTCGCGGCCAACGGCACGGTCTCCGCGCTCGTCGTGCAGTCCGATGGCAAGATTCTCGCCGGCGGGAGCTTCATTGGCTTTGCCGGTTCGACGCGCAACTACCTCGTGCGTCTGCTGCCCGATGGCACGGTGGATTCCGGCTTTGCCAACCGCGGGATGAGCGGGTCGGTCCTCGCGATTGCCAGCCAGAGCGACGGCAAGCTCGTGGTCGGCGGCAGTTTCACGAGCTACGTGTCCAACGCGGGCGCGACGTTGGCGCGAGCCTACCTCGCTCGGCTCCAGTCAGACGGCACGCTCGATCAGTCCTACACTTCGGCGCCCAACGCCACAGTCGCCGCCGTCGCGGTGCAGTTCGATGGTAAGCTCGTGATCGGTGGCGGCTTCACGGCCTTGGGTGCGACGACCGCGCGCCGTATCGCTCGGCTCAATGCCGACGGCTCGCTCGACTCCGCCTTCGTCACAGCGACCGGCACCGCGTTCAATAGCGACGTCGTCTCTCTCGGACTCCAGGCCGACGGCAAGATCGTGGTCGGCGGCGCGTTCACCACTTTCGGCAGCGCGGGCACGAGCTATCTTGCCCGCCTCACGTCTGCCGGCGCGCGCGACACGAGTTTTCAGGCCATGGGCTTCAATAGCCGACCCTATGCCGTCGCCGTGTTGCCCGATGATCGGATCGTCGTGGGCGGCGGATTCCAAACGTTCTACGACGGCGCGGGCTACTCGTTTGTCTGCTCCTGCGTTGCGAGGTTGGCCGCCACCGGCGGACTCGATGCGGGCTATATTTTCACCTTTGACGATGGCGGCAGCATCTACGCCCAGATTCCGCTCCCGGGCGGAAAGCTTTTCGTCGCCGGCGGATTTTCGAAACTCGGCGGCGCTAAGGTCGCGGCCAATCTCGCGCGGCTCCATGCCGACGGCTCCGTCGATTCCTCGTTCAATTCCGGTGGCAGCGGGACCAACTCGCAAGTCTACGCCGCTCTGCGCCAACCTGACGGCAAGCTTGTGATCACCGGCGGCTTTACCACCTACAACGGCGTCGCGGCCAACCGCATTGTCCGGCTTAACGCCGATGGCACCCGCGACCCCGGCTTCAACACCGGTGGCTTGAATTCGCCCGGCTTCACGCTGGCACTGCTGTCCGGTGGACGCCTTCTCGTCGGCGGGACGTTTACGACGGTCGGCACCACGACGCGCAATAGCGTAGCCGTGCTCAATGCCGACGGCTCGCTCGATCCGGGCTTTTCACCCGGCACGGGCGCCAATGCCGGTGTCACCTGCTCCGTTGTGCAAGCCGATGGGAAAATTGTTCTCGGCGGATTGTTTACTGCTTTTGCGGGCAATACCGTCGGTTACCTCGTTCGCCTCAATCCGGACGGTGGCGTCGATCCGGCGTTCAACACCTTCTTCGGTGCCCACGGCCAGATCCTCACACTCTCTCTGGCGCCGGAGGATCGCATCGTGATCGGTGGCGCGTTCGACTCCTACACTACGCCCAACGGCACCGGCGGTTATGTCTCCATCCCCCGTGCCGGCGTCGCCCGCCTCTTCGCCGCCGACGCCTCGCTCGATCCATCTTTTGTTCCGGCCACACTCGCGCCGATCGCACGCGTCGCCGGCGTGATCGTGCAGGAGGACGGAAAGGTCATCGTGCGTGGTGCGTTTCCGTCGGTCGCCGGTGCCACGGGCACGGCCTACCTGGCCCGTCTCGCCGCCGATGGCTCGCGCGATCCTGCTTTCGTCGCCGGTGGTTTCTCTCCCTTCACCAACGTCACAGCGTCGCTCGCGAT
>CALRZR010000104.1:0-23270 GCA_943372705.1 Opitutus sp. GAS368
GCGTCCATCGGCATTTCCGGTTCCGGCACCGCCACTTTCAACGGCACTACGACCACCTCTGGCGGCGGTGCCATTTCCGCCGGCACCTTAAACGGCACCGGCACCCTCACCCTCGGTGGCCCGCTCACCATCAGCGGTGGCGACCTCAAGGGCACCGGCACCCTCGCCGCCAATGGCGGCGCCAACATCACCGGTAATTTTAGCCTCCACGACGGCCAGACGCTCACCCTCGCCGGCAACTCCACTTGGACCGCCGGCACGATCTACACCGGCACCGGCGCCATCCTCAACAACACCGGCGCCCTCGTCACCACCGCTAACGCCGATTTCTACAACTACTACAGCGGCACCAAACTCACCTTCAACAACTCCGGCACCTTCACCAAGAACACCGCCACCGGCGACACCGCGCTCGACGCCACGGTCAACAACACCGGCACGATCACCATCAACTCCGGCTCCGTCTCACTTGCCGCCGGCGGCACCAATTCCGCCTCCGCCGTCGTTTCCACCGCCGCGGGCGCGTCCCTCCGCTTCACCGGCGGGACCTTTGCACTCGACCAAGGCGCCTCACTCACCGGCGCGGGAGCCTACGAACTCGTCGGCGGCACCCTCTCGGTCGGCGCCGGCTCTGCCAGCCTCTCCAATCTGACCAGCACACATGGCACCCTCGCCGGCGCGGGCAGTGCGACCATCGGCATCCTCGCGCAGACCGGCGGTTCGCTCGCGATCTCCAATTTTTCTCTGACGGGCACCGGATCGACCTGGACCGCCGGCAATTGGAGCAGCAGCACGCCTTCCACCGCCACCATCGCGAACCGCGCCACACTCGCGCTCGTTTCCGGGAATTCCCACGATTTCGACTACCGCGCCGTCACCAACCTCGGCACCGTCAACTGGACGCTCGGTTACCTCCGCGCCGGCCATGGCGCCACGTTCACCAACGCCGCCGGCGCCACCTTCAACGACACCGTCACCACCGGTTATTCGATGCACAATCCGTTCGGCGGCACTTTCCGTTTCGTTAACGAAGGCACCTACACCCGCAATGCCACCGGCCACGCTTCCTACATCGACGTGCCGTTCGACAACACCGGCGCGGTCGCCCTCACCGCCGGTGATCTCCAGCTCCGCGCCGGCGGCACGATGGGCTCCACCGGCACGATGGCCGCCGCGGCCAACACCACGCTCTCCTTCACGTCCGGCTACACCGTGGCCAACGGCGCCTCGCTGACCGGCGCCGGCACGTTCGCTCTTACCGGCGGCACCTTCGACGTCACCGGCACGCTAACGGTCGGCACCTTCAACCAGAGCGGCGGCACCTTCGCCGGCGTCAATTCGCTCGCCGGTCTGATGAACTGGTCCGGCGGCGACTGGAGTGCCGCCAGCGCCGGCGCCTCCACCACGCTGCTCGCGGCCACCACCGTCAACCTCACCACCGGCAATTCCAAAGATTTCAACCGCCGCGCCATCATCAACCAAGGCACCGTCAACTGGCACAGCGGCTACCTCCGCTCCGGCTTGGACGGCTCGTTTACCAACGCCGCCGGCGCCACCTTCAACGACGTCAACTCCGGCAACTACACCGTCCACAACCCCTTCGGCGGCTCCTTCGTCTTCACCAATCAGGGCACCTACAACCGCAACGGCGCCAACACCACGTCCTACTTCGACGTTCCGTTCGACAACACCGGCACCGTCAACGTCCTCGCCGGCGATCTCCAGTTCCGCGGTGGCGGCACCATGACGACGTCCGGCACCATCGCCGCCGCCGCCGGCTCCGACGTGTATTTTACCAACGGCTACACCATCAATAACGGCGCGTCCCTTACCGGCGCCGGCACTTATTGGCTCACTGGCGGCACGCTCACGCTCACCGGCGCCATTTCTGTCGGCACTTTCAACCAAACCGGCGGCACTCTCGCCGGCACGAGCACCCTCAACGGCACCTACAACTGGTCCGGCGGCACCTGGAGTGCCGCCGCCGCCGGCTCGTCGACCACGGTCGCCTCCACCGCCACGCTCAACCTTAGCTCCGGCAACAACAAAGACCTCGATTACCGCGCCGTCCTCAATCGCGGCATCGTCAACTGGTCCGCCGGTTACATCCGCGGCGGTCATGGCGCCACCTTCACCAACGCCTCTGGCGCCACCTTCAACGACCAAAACACCTCCGGTTACACGATCCACAATCCCTTCGGCGATTCCTTCGTCTTCAGCAACCAGGGCACCTACAACCGCGCCGTCACCGGCACGACCTACTTCGACACCACGTTCAACAACGCCGGCACGATCAACCTCTCGCAGGGCGATCTCCAGCTTCGCCAAGGCGGCACGATGGGCGCCACCAGCGTCGTCAACGCGGCCGCCGGCACCCATCTTTACTTCACCAATAACTACACCTTGCTCGACGGCGCAGTTTTCGCCGGCTCCGGCGATTTCGTCCAGACCGCCGGCACCCTCACGGTCGACGGCACCCTCCGGGCCTCCGCCTTCCACTGGCAATCCGGCAACTGGAACGCCACCGCCGCCGCCACCACGACAATCGCCCCGACGACCATCCTCAACCTCACCACGGGCGGAAACAAGGACTTCGATTTCCGCAGCATCACCAACCTCGGCACCGTCAACTGGGTCCAAGGCTACCTCCGGGCCGGCCACGGCAGCGTTTTTACCAACGCCCCCGGCGCCACCTTCAACGATCTCAACGCCTCCAGCTACAGCGTCCAAAACGCCCATGGCGGCACCTTCACCTTCGTCAACGAGGGCACCTACAACCGCACGGTAGGCGGCACGACCTTCTTCGACACTCCGTTTAATAATTCCGGCACCCTTAATCTCTCGCAGGGCGATATCCAGCTCCGCGCCGGCGGCACGATGGGCGCCACCAGCGTGGTCAACGGCGCCGCGGGCACCCATCTCTATTTCGCCGACGACTACACGCTGACTTCCGGCGCACGCTTCATCGGCCCCGGCGCCTTCACGCAGACCGGCGGCACCCTCACCGTCAACGGCACCCTCAAAGCCACCGCCTTCAACTGGTCCTCCGGCAACTGGAACACCGCCACCCCTGCCACCACGACCGTCGACCCCACCTCGGTCCTCAATCTCGTCTCCGGGTCCAACAAGGACTTCAATGGCCGCACCATCATCAACCAAGGCATCGTCAACTGGGCGCAGGGCTACCTCCGCTCCGGCACCGGTGGCTCCTTCGTCAATGCCCCCGGCGCCACCTTCAACGACCAAAACGCATCCAGTTACACGGTAAACAACCCCTTCAGCGGTGACGGCGGCTTCACTTTCGCGAACCAAGGCACCTACGTCCGCAACGTCGGCGGCACGACCTACTTTGACACGACCTTTAACAATTCCGGCACCGTCACACTCGCGCAGGGCGATCTCCAGCTCCGTCAGGGCGGCACGATGAGCGGCACCGGCGTCGTCAACGCTGCCGCCGGCACCGCCGTCTACTTTACCAACAACTACACCCTCCTCGCCGGTGCCCAGCTCGCGGGCGCCGGCTCTTACGTCCACACCGCCGGCACGCTCACCGTCGATAACCTCAAGGCCTCCTCCTTCAACTGGTCCGGCGGCAACTGGAACGGCGCCGGCACTTCCCTCGTCGACGCCACCACCACCCTCAACATCGCCACCGGTCACGACCACGACTTCGACGCCCGCACCATCCGCAATTTCGGCACCGTCAATTGGTCCGCCGGCCGCCTTCGCTCCGGTCACGGCGGCTCGTTCACCAACGCCGGCATCGTGAACGATTCCTCCGGCTACTCCGTCAACAGCGACTACGGCGACACCACCGCGACGTTTGTCAACGCCGCCACCGGCACCTACAACAAAACCGCCGGCACCAGCACTTACTACGTGCCCTTCACCAACGCCGGCACCCTTAACGTCTCCGATGGCGCGCTCAATCTCGCGGGTGGCGGTGCCCTCGCCGGCGGCAAGATTCAACTCACCGGCGGCATCGGCGTGCAGCTCACCGGCGGCACCTTCACCGCCGCCGCCGCCGCCAGCGGCACCGTCGCCTGGCAGGGCGCCGATTTTAACGGCACCGGCACCTCCACGTTCGGCCCCGGCCTCACCGTCAACCTGAACTCCGGCCACGACCACGACTTCGACGCCCGCACTCTCCTCACCCAGGGCATCGTCAACTGGTCTGCCGGCCGACTCCGTTCCGGCAACGGCGGATCCGTCACCAACACCGGAACCTGGAACGACTCCTCCGGCTACTCCGTCAACAACGACTACACCGGCACCACCGCCACCTTCACCAACGCCGCCGCCGGCTCCTACACCAAGACCGCCGACACCAGCACTTACTACATTCCTTTCACCAACGCCGGCACCATCAACGTCACCGGCGGCGCCCTCAATCTCGCCGCGGGCGGCACGCTCGCGGGCGGCACGATTATCCTCACCGGCGGCTCCGGCGTCCAACTCACCGGCGGCACGTTCACCGCCGCCGCCGCCGCCAGCGGCACCGTCGCCTGGCAGGGCGCCAATTTCAACGGCACCGGCACGTCCACGTTCGGCCCCGGCCTCACCGTCAACCTGAACTCCGGCCACGACCACGACTTCGACGCCCGCACTCTCCTCACCCAGGGCATCGTCAACTGGTCTGCCGGCCGACTCCGCTCCGGCCACGGCGGCGCGATCGTCAACACCGGCACGTGGAACGACTCCTCCGGTTACTCCTTCAACAACGACTACACCGGCCCGACCGCCACGTTCACCAACGCCACCGGCGGCACCTACACCAAGACCGCCGGCTTTAGCACTTTCCACATTCCGTTCACCAACGCCGGCACCGTCCGCGCCGAGGGTGGCACCCTCCGCTTCGACAACACGTTCACCAACTCCGGCGGCACCCTCGTCGTCGCCGGCGGCAATTTCTCCTTCGCCCAAGCCCTCGACCTCGGCACCGGCGCCCTCGGCGGCACCGGCACGATCACCGCGCCCTCCGTCACCGCCGGCGGCCAGGTCTCCCCCGGCAACTCCCCCGGCCAGCTTACCCTCACCGGCAATCTCTCCCTCCTCGCTTCCAGCACGCTGCTGGTCGAACTCGCCGGCACATCCAAGGGCACGAGCTACGATTTCCTGAGCGTCGGCGGCAGCGCCGTTCTCGCCGGACAACTTTCCGTCACGATCCTGAACGGCTTCCAAAGCACCCTCGCCTCCACCGACACTTTTACCGTCGTCACCGCCACCAATCTCTTAGGCGCCTTTACCAACGTCGTCAACGGTGCGCGCCTCTACACCTCCGACGGCTTCGGCTCCTTCCAGGTCAACTACGGCCCCGCCAGCACCTTTGCCCTCAACAGCGTCGTCCTCACCAATTTCGCCCCCATCCCCGAGCCGTCCACTTATGCGCTCATGGGTCTCGGCCTAATAATCGTCCTCGCGGCCGCCCGCCGCCGCCGCAATTCCTGACGCCCGCGCAACCGCGCCCCGCGCAGCTCGTCTCCCGCGTCTGTCCGTCCCTCGACGGCCACCCCATGCTCTCGCTCCTCCGCTTTCTTCTCCCCCTCTCTCTTTCACTCCTTCTCTCCCTCTCGGTAGCCCGCGCCGCGCCCGACCCACTCGCGCAACTCCGCCCCGGCCACCCGCGCCTCCTCTTCACCGACACCCAGCTCGCCGCCGCCGTCGCCGCCGCCAAGACCGATCCGCTCCGCGCCGAGCTCCACGCGCGCATCGTCGCCGTCGCCGAGGCCGAGTTGAAATCCGCTCCCGTCAAACACGCCCTCGTCGGCCCGCGGCTCCTCGACAAATCCCGCACCGCCCTCGGCCGCGTCCTCACGTGCTCGCTCGCTTTCCGCCTCACTGGAGACGAACGCTTTTTCCGCCGCGCCCGTAAAGAGCTACTCACCGTCGCCGCCTTTCCCGACTGGAATCCGTCCCACTTCCTCGACGTCGCCGAGATGAGCCTCGCCGTCGCCCTCGGCTACGACTGGCTCTACGCCCACCTCAAACCCGACGAGCGCACCACTCTCAAAACCGCTCTCCTCAAACACGGCCTCGCCCTCGCCCCCGACGCCTACAACCCCGCCGGCGCCACCGATAAACGCGTCACCCGCTGGGTCACTGCCCACCACAACTGGAACCAAGTCTGCAACGGCGGCCTCCTCGGCGCCGCCCTCGCCCTCGCCGACGACGAGCCCGCCCTCGCCCGCCTCGTCGTCACCGGCGCCGTGAAATCCCTTCCGCTCGCCATGGCCGCCTACGCCCCCGATGGCGCCTACCCCGAGGGCCCCGGCTACTGGAATTACGGCACTACCTACAACGTCATCGCCCTCGCCCTCCTCGAGACCGCCCTCGGCACCGACTTCGGCCTCGCCCAAGCCGCCGCCTTCGACCGCACCGCCCACTACCGCCTCCACGTCCAAAGCCCCACCGGTCTCGGCTTCAACTACGCCGATGGCGGCGCCCCCCTCGGCCTCTCGCCCGCCTACACGTGGCTCGCGCAGAAATTCGGCGTCCCCCAAGCCCGCACCCACACCCGCACCCTCCTCACCGCCGCCCTCGCCGCCAAAAAACCCGACCGCGAAGGCGACCGCTTCATCGCCCTCAACGCCGTCTGGTTCCCGTCCCCTGAAATCGAAAATCAAAATTCGAAAATCCAAAATCCCTCCACACTCGACGCCCATTTCCGCGGCCCCGCCGAACTCGCCCTGTTCCGCTCCGCCTGGGACGACCCCCGCGCCCTCTTCGTCGGCTTCAAAGCCGGCGCCAACGCCGTCAACCACTCCCACCTCGACCTCGGCTCTTTCGTCCTCGATGCCGACGGCGTGCGCTGGGCCACCGATCTCGGCACCGACGACTACAACCTCCCCGGCTACTTCGATTCCAAGAAAGGCACCGCCGGCCCCCGGTGGAAATACTACCGCCTCAACAACCGTTCCCACAACACCCTCACTCCCGAGGACACCCTTCAGGAATACCACGCCACCGCGCCCCTCATCGCCTTCGCCTCCACGCCCGCCCGCGCCTACGCCGTCGCCGATCTCACCTCCGTCTATCCCGGCGCCGCGAAAAAAATCCTCCGCGGCATCGCCCTCCTCGACCGCGCCCGCGTCCTCATCCAAGACGACCTCACCGGCCTGAAACCCCACACGCCCCTCGTCTCACGTCTCCTCACCGCGGGAAAAATCGCCCTCTCCACCGACGCCCGCACCGCCACGCTCACGCAAGACGGCCGCACCCTCCGCGTCGAAATCCTCAGCCCCGCCACCGCGAAATTCACCACCCGGCCCGCCACCGCCCCCACCTCGAAAGAGCGTGCCAACCCCGGCATCACCGACCTCACCGCCGAGTTCACCCCCACCACTCCCGACGCCCGCCTCGCCCTCCTCCTCACCCCGATCGGCGACCACTGGCCCACCACCCTCCCCACCCCCACCCTCACCGCCCTCACCACCTGGTAAGTCCCCACTCGTTCTCCCCCTCTTTCTCTTTCCTCTTTATCTTTCTCTTTCGTCAGTTCCATTCCCCCATAGCCCGCCCCTATCCCCTTTCTCCCCCGGCTCCCCCCCTCTCTCCGCCTCTCCCCGTCTCCCCCTCTACCCCTCTCTCCATCTTCACCCACCCCCACCCCCTCCCATGCAAAACACCCGCCGCCAGTTCCTCCAAAAATCCGCCCTCCTCCTTTCCGCTCCGCTCATCCTCCCGAGCCGCGTCTGGTCCCAAGCGACCGCCCCGAGCAAACGCCTCACCATCGGCTGCATCGGCATGGGCAAACAAATGGGCGGCCACCTCGGCGCCTACATCAACCGCGACGATGTCGAGGTCCTCGCCGTGTGCGATGTCGACACCACCCGCCGCCTCCACGCCAAGAAACGCGTCGACGATGCCTACACCAAAAAAGCCGGCCAAACCTACCGCGCCTGCGATGCCTACAACGATTTCCGCGAAGTCCTCGCCCGCAAAGATATCGACGCCGTCGTCATCGCCACCCCCGACCACTGGCACGCCTACATCGCCATCGCCGCCGTCCGCGCCGGCAAAGACGTCTACTGCGAAAAGCCCCTCACCTATAATATCCGCGAAGCCGTCGAGCTCGTGAAGGAAGCCCGCAAAGCCAAACGCGTATTCCAAACCGGCTCCCAGCAACGCTCCTCCAAAGAATTCCGCGTCGCCTGCGAACTCGTCCGCAACGGCGTCCTCGGCCGCGTCAATTCCATCCACGTCTCCTTCGGCGATCCCGCCGCGCCCTACACCGAGAAAGCCGAAGAGATGGAGCCCGGCCTCGATTGGGATCGCTGGTGCGGCCCCGGCCCGCTCGTCGCCTACAGCCCCTTCCTCTGCCCGCGCGGCCTCCACACCAATTTCCCGAATTGGCGCAAGACCTGGGAATTCGGCGGCGGCATGATCACCGACTGGGGCGCCCACCACATCGACATCTCGCAATGGGCCCTCGGCATGGACGGCTCCGGCCCCGTCGAAATCCGCGCCCCGAAAAACTGGGAGACCGCCAAACGCGGCGCCCAACTCGTCTACGCCGACGGCACCGTCCTCACCCACGTCAAAGGCAAAGGCGTCTCCTTCTACGGCACCCTCGGCGAATGCCACGTCAACCGCGGCAAATTCGAACTCATCATGGACGGCAAAACCGTCCACAAATTCTGGGACAAAGAGGTCGACAAAACTACGTCGATGGAACGCGAAGTCGTCCTCACCGAACGCGAGTTCCTCGCCGACGCGAAGATCAAGCTCCCCGCCCCCAAGAGCCACCTCCAGGACTTCCTCGACTGCATCCAGTCACGCCAACAGCCCATCGCCGACGTCTCCATCGGCGCCAGCACCGTCACCGCCTGCCACCTCATGAACTTCGCCTACCACTACGGCGCGAACGCGAAGTGGAACCCAGCGAAAAACAAGTTCACCGACGGCGGCAGCAGCAAGTGGCTCACCCGCGACAAATACCGCGCCGGCTGGGTCGTGTAAGCCCTCGTATCCGCAATCACCAGCGAGTGGTCGGCCGTTCGTAGCGGCGAGCGCCAGCGAGCCGACCTCCGAAAAAGATCTTTGGGCCGCCTCTACGCTCGCGACCTCCCTCTCCCCAGCGCCGCCCCCGCCCATCTTTCTCTTTCCTCTTTCTCGTTCTTCTTTCTCTCTCTCGGGAGTCCGCCATGTCCTCCACGACTCCCGTTCTCGCACCCGCCCTCGCCTCGCTCACGCTCCGCGAAAAAATCGCCCAGCTCCTCAACGTCGGCTTCCGCGGCTGCCACCCCGCCGAATGCGCTCTCGCCATCCGCGACATCCGCGCACACGGCATCGGCGGCGTCATCCTTTTCGACCAGGAAATGGTCGATGGCTCCGCCGGCCGCCGCAACATCGAGTCCCCCGCCCAAGTCCGCGACCTCCTCGCGCACTTCCAATCCCACGCCCGCATCCCGCTCCTCACGTCGATCGATCAGGAAGGTGGCCGCGTCAATCGCCTCAAGGCCGTCTACGGTTTCCCCGAGAGCATTTCCCACGAGGAACTCGGCCGTATCGACGATCCCGCGACGACCTACCGCCACGCCGCGACCATCGCCCACACGCTCGCCACCCACGGCCTCAACCTCAACCTCGCCCCCGTCGTCGACCTCGACGCCCACCCCGACAACCCGATCATCAAGGGCAAACGCCGCAGCTTCTCCGCCGATCCCGAGGCCGTCGCGCGCCACGCCGCCGAATTCATCCGCGCCCACCGCGCCCACGGCGTCCTCACCTGCTCGAAACACTTCCCCGGTCACGGCAGCGCCACCGGCGACACCCACCTCGGCCTCGTTAACGTCACCGCCACCTGGTCCGAAAAAGAACTCGTCCCCTTCCAACGTCTCATCGCCGCCGGCCTCTGCGACGTGATCATGAGCGCCCACGTCTTCAACGCCCGCCTCGACCCCGACCGCCCCGCCACGCTCTCCCGCGCCGTCATCACCGGCCTCCTCCGCGAAAAACTCGGCTTCACCGGCGTCATCACCAGCGACGACATGGAGATGAAAGCCATCTCCAGCCACTACGGCCTCGAAAACTCCGTCCCCCTCGCCATCGAAGCCGGCATCGACGTCCTCTGTTTCGGCAACAACCTCAGCTACAACCCCGACATCGCCATCCGCGCCATCGACATCCTCGAACGCGCCGTCACCTCCGGGCGGATACCCGAATCCCGCATCGACGAATCCTGCACCCGCGTCTTCGCCCTCAAACGCCGCCTCCTAAAGTAGGGCAGGGTCTCCGACCCGCCCTCTCTTCCCACCTCCCCACCTAACGGAGCGGCGGTTTTCCAACCGCCGTCTTTTTTCCCTTCCCCCCAAAACGCTTCCGCCGGATTTTCGCCTGCGTCCCATTCCGCTGCCGTGTATTCCGTGGGCACGTTCCTCCTTCCATCACCGTTGAATCCGTGTTCATCCGTGCCATCCGTGGTTAAAATCCTTCGCAGTTCCACCCCCTCTACGCGGCTCGTCCCCTGATTTTCGCTCCTCAAAAAATGTCCTCGCCCACCCAGACGCCCGCCCCCGCCACCGCGCCCGCCTCCTCCCGCAACCCCTGGGCCTGGATTCCCAGTCTCTATTTCGCGCAGGGCATCCCCTACGTCGTCGTGATGACCCTCTCGACGGTGATGTATAAAAACCTCGGCATCTCCAACACCGACATCGCCCTCTACACCAGCTGGCTCTACCTCCCGTGGGTCATCAAGCCGCTCTGGTCGCCGATCGTGGATCTCTTCCGCACGAAACGCTTCTGGATCGTCACGCTCCAATTCGCCATCGGCATCGCCTTCGCCCTCGTCGCCTTCACGCTCCCCGCGCCGAAGTTTTTCCAGCTCTCCCTCGCGGTCTTCTGGCTGATGGCCTTCAGCTCCGCGACGCACGACATCGCCGCCGACGGTTTTTATCTGCTCGCGATGCCTCCCGGCCAACAAGCCGCCTTCGTCGGTGTGCGCAGCACGTTCTATCGCCTCGCCTCCCTCTCCGCCCAAGGCGGCCTCGTCTACCTCGCCGGCATGTGGACCACCTCCACTGGTAGCGTCACGCAGGCCTGGTCCCTCGTCTTCGGACTCCTCGCCGCCATCTTCCTCGTCGTCGGCGTCTACCATTTCTTCGCTCTCCCGAAACCCGCCGCCGATGTTTCCACCGCCAGCGGACAAAACCACGTCAAAGAATTCTTCGCCGTCTTCGCCCACTTCCTGCGCAAGCCCGACATCCTCACCGCGCTCGCGATGTTGCTCCTCTACCGCCTCGCCGAGTCGCAGGCCCTGAAACTCCTCTCGCCCTTCATGCTCGATAAACGCGAGGTCGGCGGCCTCGGCCTCACCACTCAACAGGTCGGCATCGTCTACGGCACCGTCGGCATCATCGCCCTCACCGTCGGCGGACTCGTCGGCGGCTGGATCATTTCGCTCTACGGCCTCAAACGTATGCTTTGGCCGATGATCCTCGCGATGCACTCGCCCATCGTGGCGTTTTTGCTCCTCGCGATATTTCAACCCACGAGCCTCTGGCTGATCGGCTCCGCGCTCGCCGTGGAGCAATTCGGCTACGGCTTCGGTTTCACCGCATATATGCTCTACATGATGATGATCGCCGACGGCCCGCACAAAACCGCGCACTACGCGATCTGCACCGGCTTCATGGCCCTCGGCATGATGCTCCCCGGCATGGCCGCCGGCTGGATCGAAGACCAAATCGGCTACATCAAATTCTTCGCATGGGTCCTGATCTGCACGATCCCGTCCTTCGTCGTCATCACCCGCCTCAAAATCCCCGCCGACTTCGGCAAAAAAGCCCCCGCCACCCCGTAGCGCGGCGCAGTCAGCCCCCGACTCCTTTCAACCCTCAGCGCCCAGCTCTCCCCTCGATCGTCGCCCCCTCACGGCACCACATAAACCTCCACGAGCACCTGCCCCGTGCCGGTCCCCGCCCCGCTCACCGGCGCCGTGTAGCTGCCGGGATTCATCGTTAGCAACGCCGCCGCGTCTCTGCTCGTCGCCGGAAACGCAAACGCCCCGACGCCCATCGCCGCCTCGCTCACCTCCGGAGAAAATACCGAGCTGCCCCAGTTGTCGTTCTGCGCGAGCGTCGCCCCCGCCGCATTGACGAGTCGCACTTGCGGATCGGTCAACGCCCCCGCCACGCCAAACGCCGCGAGCGCCGGACCCGCTGCGCGCACCAGCACCCGTTGCGGCGTCTTGCCGCCCAGCGCCACGCCCACGATCGCATTCTGCTCTCCCGCGCCCGAATAGGCCCGCGCCGATAAATTCACGAGCCGCGCCGTCGAGTCCGGCGCGAGATCGTAAACTTCAACGAGCGCCGTGCCCCCGCCCGTAGCCTCGCTGCTCCGCACCACCGCCGAGTAGGCGCCCGGCGGTAACGACGCGATCAGCGCAGCGTCGCGACTGCCCGCCACCAAACCAAAAGCGCCCGCCACCGGAAACGCCGCCGTGAGCTCCGCGACATTTGGCGCGCTGCCCCAATCGTCGTTCGTCGCAAGAATGCGGCCCGCGCTGTCGACTACCTCGAGCCGCGGATTCGCCAGTGCGCCGGCCAGCCCAAACGCCGTCAGCGTCGGCCCGACCGCGCGCAGCAACAGTTTCTTTTCACCGGTGCCGCCGACTACAAATCCCGCGATGATCGTGTCCTCGCGCGTCGCGATGTAGGCGCGCGTCGAGAGATTCGTGAGCGAAGCCGGTGGCTTCGTCTGCCCCGTGGCAAAGCGGGCGCGAAACGATTTACCCCGGGCGCCATTCGCATTGATCGTGAGCCGTAGCGTCGGCGCGAGTTGCGCCACGGTGATGCCGGCGTCCGCACTCACCGTGGAGATCGCCGCCGTGTCGAGTTCGACGGTAATCGTGCCGGTATTGGCCTGCGTGGGATCGCTCACGGCCACGTCGAGAAAACCGCCCCCGTCGTTCTGCACCGCCACGCTGGCTTTTTTGTCGACCGTGATTCCGCCGACTGCCGCGCGGCCGTCGTTCCAAAAATTCGCGGCCGTGATTCCCAGCGTCGCGTGCCGCGCCGCTTGGATCGAGGTCGAATTCTCCAGAACTGTGACCACTGGCGCCGCCGCAAACTCAGCTACCTCCACCGCAGAGCGGTTGGGCAACAACACATACGCATAGGCGGCGTTCGAGGGATTGCTCCCATGTTCAAACCAGAGCGTGAGGTAGTTACGATTGATCGCCGTGGTCGCCCCTCCTCCGTTGATGTCCGACCACGCGCCGGTGCGGGTCTCGCGCAACGCCTTCACCGCCGCATCGCCGGGAAAATAGTAGCCGACATCCGCCGCCGCCGTCCGCCCTGCGAGATGCGCCCAACGCGGCGAGTCGAGCGTCTCGGACCACCCGAGCGCCGTCGGTTTTGCCGCGCCGTCCACGGTGAACGCGCCGTTACCCGCCGTGCTCAGCAGCCGGTTCTCGATTGTGGTTTCGATCGGCCGGTTGTCAGTGCTCGTAATGCCGCTGCCGAGACACACCACCTCGTGATCGAACATGAACCACGATTTTTTCGCGGTGAGCGTGTTGCTCCAACCGTCGAGTTGCATGCCAGCAGCGCCGTATCGTCCGAGCGACACTCCGCCGGCCCAGTTATACGTGGGATTCGTGCTCTGCCCGGAGCCGTTCGCGCGCGTGTGGGCCGCATCGACGGTCGTGCCCGGCAGCCGGCGCGGATTCACCGTCGGCCAATACGCGTCGCTGAAATGGGTGAGATCGCCATTGTAGAGATAGAGCACGCCGTCCCCGGTATGCCAGCCGCGGAGGTTCTCGGTGTTGATGCTTTCGTAGGTGTAGATGCGCGATGACGACAGGCTCAGCCCGACGCCGAATCCGGGCACGAGGTGCACCACGCGGTCCATCGCGCCGTAGACAAAGTTCCCGCGCAGCTCCGCGCGCGGCGCAATCGTCGGATCGGCGAGCAATTGCTGCACGCCCGCTATCAGCGGCAGCGGCGCCGAACCGACAAAACTCCGTGATGTGTCGGTGTCGGCCCAGTGGCGTAGCAGCGAGCGCAGGCGCACGCGATCCGCCTCGGGTGCGAGTTCCGAGACGCGCAGAAAATTCAGCATCATGCTGTGCCCCACTCCGTGTTCGCTCGTGCTGCTGCGCGAGATCGCGCGCCCCTGCAGCATCGCCATCATGCCACCGCGATAGATCGTGGGTTCGTAAGCTTCGTAGATCCAACGGAAGACGTTCGCGAGATTCGGATCAGTAACGCGCCACGTGGAGCCGTTTTCGCTTTCTGCATTGGGCCCGTTCAGCAGCGCGAGCATCGGCGCCATCGCCGCAAACAGCGCGGCGCCGTAGCTGCCCGTGTAAGGGTGCCGGTTGTGCTGGATAAACGATCCGTCGCGGTAAAACCCGTCGCCGCTCGTGACGTAGAGGAACAAGTTGCTGAACGCATCGCGCGCCGCGCGGAGTTTCGCCGCGTCTTTCGCGAGGATGCCACGCACCGCGACGACGTAAATTTTGTCCATGCGGTTTGCCCCGGTAAACGTGCCCGTGGACCCGCCCGGCGCCTGCGACGTCGCCGACGGCACGAATTTCTCGACCGCCCGCAGATAGTTCGCGAGCTGCGCGGCGCTGAGCTCCGCATGGAGGAGCGTCGCCGCATCGACGAAGAGCTTCGGCGAACCGATTTCCCAATCCCACCAATTGTCGTAAATCGCTTTCGTGGGGTTGTAGCGGTTCGCATACATCCAATCGAGGCCTGCGAGAATATCGTCGCGCAGGGCCGCGTTGCCCCGCAGCGCAGAACCGACTGTCGCATACGCGAGCGCCATCGCGCGCAACCGCGAGAAGTTCGTGCTGAGGTGCGACGAATCCGTCGTGCTGGCCGCATCCGCCCAGAGCGACGTCCGCGTCGCGGACTTGTTGAGCGACGACCAATGCGTGTTCGCCGTGTTCGTGATGCTCGTGATGGACGCCGCCATTGCCGTATTGGTCGTCGCCAGATCAGGCCCGCCCGTGAGCATGTCGGCCCACTTCTGCCGCAGCGTATCAAATTCATCCGCCCGCGCTGTCGTGAAAAACACCGCCAACGCGCACACCGCCCACGTGATTCGTCCCAAGCGCATGGCTCAGTAAAGGAGGTAGCTCTTCCGATCCGCGCGAAACGCGTCTTCGCCCACCTTCCATCCCGCGACGATTTCCGCCGCCGATTTTCCCGCTTGCAGCGCGAGCCGCGTGGCATCGGTGCCGTTCACTTTGTCGAACATGTCGAACTTCTTGTTCGCCTTCACCGCCTCGGCAAACACGTCGCGCCCCGCCACCTGTTTCAACGCCTCCAGCGCGTAGTAGTTGATCGCCGTGAGCGGAGCGTTCGCCGGATCCGTGAAATACACCTGCACGCCGCCGATGATCTCGTCCTTGTAGGCCGAGTAATACGGTTTGTAGGTGAGCGGCCGAAATTTCACTCCCGCCAAACCATAGCCGTTCAGCTTCGCCGCGAGCGCATGCGGATCGACCTTCGGCATGCCAATGCACTCGAAGGGCAACGTGTAGCCGACGCCGATGTTCACATTGCCGATTTCGCCGATCATGCCGGTCGCCACCTGAAACAGCGGCGAATCTCCGCGCGGCACATGCGGCGACGCCGGCACCCACGGCAGCCCCGTGTCCGCCCACACCATCGTGCGCTGCCAGCCGCGCATCGGCACCACCTTGAGCTTGCACGCTTTCTTGATCCAACCGCGGTCGTTGATCATCCGCGCGAGTTCGCCGCACGTCATGCCATATGCATAGGGCACGCTCCATTGGCTCACAAACGACCTCAGTTTCTCCTGCTCCACGAGCGTGCCTTCGATGCGCACCCCGCCGAGCGGATTCGGCCGGTCGAGCACCACAAATTCCACGCCCGCCTCGCCGCACGCTTCCATCGCCAGCCCCATCGTGCTGACAAACGTGTAGGAGCGGCACCCCGTATCCTGTAAATCATACACCACCACATCGAGCCCCTTGAGCATCTCCGCCGTGGGCTTCCGCGTCGCGCCGTAGAGCGAGTGCACCGGCAACCCCGTGCGCTCGTCCGTGCGACTCGCGATTTTGTCGCCCGCCGGCACGTCACCGTAGATCCCGTGCTCCGGCCCAAACAACGCCACGAGCTTCACCCCCGGCGCCGCGCGCAACACATCCCGCGTCGTCTCCAGGTTCCGGTTCACCCCCGAAGGATTCGTGATCAGCCCCACGCGCTTCCCCGCGAGCACCTTGAACCCCTCCGCCGCGAGCACCTCGTTGCCGAGCATCACCGCGCCCTGCACCGCTGGCATTGCGAGTCCCACGATCGCCCCGATCACTACCAACAACCTGGATAATGTCTTCATCACTCATCCGTAACCGTCTCCGTCTCCCTGCACACGCCGAAAACCATCCGTCGCCGAGCGCCCTTTCACGATTGAGCCCCCTCCCGCCACTCCGCCACGCTCCCCGCTCACCCTTTCTCACCATGTCGCGCCCCCGCTCCTCCTTTCTCCCCCTCTCCCCCTCTCCCCGCGGCTCTCTCTCCCGCCTCCTCCTCGCCCTCGCCGCCATCCTCCTCACCACAAGCTGCCTCCATCGCCCCGGCACTCCCGCCGCGCGCAAGGGCGACGAAATCATCGTCGCCGGCCAGCTCTTCCACACGGGCACGCGCGTCGTCACGTGGATGGACCCGCATGGCTACGATGCCTACCGCACCGAGCGCCGTTTCGCGCCACTCGACGACAGCAGCTTCGAAAAATCGAAAGAAGCCGTCAAAGACCTCAAGTCCCCCGCGCGCTACGGCCTGCGCCGCGATCCGTCGCTCACCCCTGCCGACCTTGAGCGCATCCGCGGCGGCGGCTGGGATTTGCCCACGCTCCAAAACGTCGTCGACCAGTTCGTCATGCACTACGACGTCTGCGGCATCAGCAAAACCTGTTTCAACGTCCTCCACGATCACCGCGGTCTCAGCATCCATTTCATGTTGGATATCGACGGCACGATTTACCAAACCCTCGACCTCAAGGAGCGCGCCTTCCACGCCACCACGTCCAACACCCGTTCCGTCGGCGTCGAGATCGCCAACATGGGCGCCTACCCGCCCGGCGATATGAAGGTCCTCAACACCTGGTATCAACCCGACGCCACCGGCCGCCCCACCATCACGATTCCGCCCACGATCAAAGATCCCATGATCTACACAAAAAATTTCGTCGGCCATCCCGCGCGCCCCACACCCGTCCGCGGCAACGTCCAAAACACCGAGTTCGTCCAATACGACCTCACGCCGCAGCAATACGCCGCCCTCACCAAACTCACCGCCGCTCTCTGCAAAGTTTTCCCCAAGATCAACTGCGACTACCCGCGCGACGCCGCCGGCAAACTCGTCACCAAGAAACTCCCCGACGAAACCCTCAAGACCTACGGCGGCGTCATCGGCCACTACCACATTCAGACCAACAAGACCGACCCCGGCCCCGCCTTCGACTGGGACCGCGTGATCAACGGCGCCCGCGCCGAGCTCCGCCTGCCTCCCTTGCCGCCGGGCGCCGCCACCAAACCTTGAGGTGGCAGCGTAAGCCACTGCCACCCTGTTCGCTTCACCGCGACCGTCCGCCCGTCGGCGATCAGCCGACACCTCCGACTCCCCGCGAAGGCGATCAGCCGCAGCCACACCTCAAAAATTCGCCCCTTGGCGAATTTCATTAGCGGTCAACCCATCTCCGACCGCGCCCGCATACCGTTCACTTCCCCGCGATCATCCGCAGCAACTCCGCCTCGTCGATCACCGGCACCTTCAGCGCCCGCGCCTGCTCCAACTTCGCGCCCGCCTCCGCCCCCGCCACCACGTAATGCGTCCGCGCACTCACGCTCGCGCTCACTTTCCCGCCCGCCGCCTCGATCTTCGCCGTCACCTGCGCACGCGACAGCGTCTGCAACGTCCCCGTCAGCACAAAAATCTTCCCGGTCAGCGTCCTGGCTCCATTCCACGCACCGTCTCCCGCCGCCCCGTCACTCGCGCCCGTCGGTCGCAGCCCCGCCGCGATCAACTCCGCCACCACCACCCGATTTTTCTCGTCGGCAAAATACCCCGCCACCGCCCGCACCGCGGTTGACGCTCCCGTCGGCACGGCCGCGTTCCCGAGCGCCGCCACTGCCTCCAAGCTCCCGCACTCGCGCGCCAGTTCCCGTGCCGCCACCACGCCCACCTGCGGAATACCCAGCGCGTAAATCACCTTCGCGAGATCCGCGCGTTTGCTCGCCTCGATCGCCGACAGCAACCGGTCCGCCCCCTTGCCCGCACTTTTCCCGTCCACACGAATATCTTCGCGCCGCAGCCGATAAATATCGGCCAACGTCTTCACCGCCCCGCGCTCCACCAGCGCCTCGATCATCACCGGCCCGAGGCCTTCGATGTCCACGCCCGCCTTCGAGGCGAAATGCTCGATCCTCCGCCGCAATTGCGCCGGACACGCCGCGCCCGGGCAACGCACCGCCGCCTCACCCGCCCGCTGCACCACCGCCGTGCCGCACGCCGGACACGCCGTCGGAAACACAAACGGCACCGCGTCCGCCAACCGCCGCGCGCGGTTCACTCCCACGAGCGCCGGAATAATTTCACCCGCCTTCTCCACATAAACAAAATCGCCCACGCGCACATCGCGCCGCGCAATTTCATCGCGGTTGTGCAACGTCGCCCGTGCCACCTTCGAGCCCGCGAGCGCCACTGGCTCCAGCTCCGCGACCGGCGTCAACACCCCCGAGCGCCCCACCTGAATCGTGATCGCCCGCAGCCGCGTCTCCGCGCGCTCCGCCGCAAATTTATACGCCACCGCCCAACGCGGCGCGCTCTCGCCCACCCCCAACTCCTGCTGCAACGCCCAATCGTCCACCTTCACCACCGCGCCGTCCGTCGGAAACGCCCAGCCCGCCCGCGCCTGCTCCACCGTCTGCACCGCGCGCCACAATTCCGCCGCGCCCGTCGCCATCCACGTCTCGCCGACTCCCGGCAAACCCCACGTGCGAATTTTTTCGTGCAGACCACGCTGCGTCCCCGGCCGCGCCGTCTGTGGTTCGCACGCACCAATCCCGTAAAACACCACCGCGAGCCCGCGCCGCGCAACTTCCGTCGCGTCGAGCTGGCGCAGCGTCCCCGCCGCGAGATTCCGCGGATTCGCAAACTTCGCTTCGCCCGCCGCCTCGCGTTCCGCGTTCACCCGCTGAAATTCCGCGAACGGCACATACACCTCGCCGCGCACTTCCACCACCACCGGCACCTTCGCTTCGCCCGCTGCGCCGTTTACTCCCGCCTCCGCCCCCGCCAACCCCCGCGCCATCCCCGCAATCGCCGCCACGTGCCCCGTCACCTCATCGCCTTCGACACCGTTGCCGCGCGTCACCGCCCGCACGAGCCGTCCGTTCTCAAACGTCACGCTCACCGCGAGTCCGTCGAATTTCGGCTCGACCACAAACGCGACTTCCTTCCGCCCCGCCGATTTCGCCACCCGCGCCGCAAACACCCGCAGCTCCGTCTCCGTATAAGCCTTTTCCAAACTCATCATGCGCTCGCGGTGACGGTGAGTTTTGAACAACCCGCTCCGATCATCCCCCACCTCCGCCACCGCGGGCACTTCACGCGCGATGTCCGGAAACGCTGCCTCGAGCGCCCGCAGTTTTCGTTTCAACGCGTCGTAATCCGCGTCGCTGATTTCCGGGGCCGCCTGCCGGTGATAGAGCGCATCATGTCGCGCAAGCTCACTCCGCAGCTCGACAATTTCCTCCCGCGCCGCGACCGCCGCTGCCGCCGTTCCGACCTGCGCCGCCTCCGCCGCTCGCGGCGCGACCGACGCCATCCACGCACCCACCACGCCCAAAATCACTGAAAAGAAACGAACACGCATAACGGGGTAAGAGACGATGCGACGCACACGACGCCGACATCGTGAAAGTGCCCGCGAACCTGGCGCTCGTCCCCTCCGGCGTCCAGCGCCGGTTCACTCGTTCGTCGGCCAAAGTTTTGATTGGCCAGCCGCACCCGAACCTATCCGATACCCCCGTGCTATCGTTCGGATCCCTCGCTCGCTGCTTCGCCCTTCTCATCGTGCCGCTCGCCGCCTCCGCCGCCGACGCGACACCGTCATCCTCCTCCGCGCCCAAGCCCGTCGACTTCACGCGCGAGGTGCGCCCGATTCTCTCCGACAAATGTTTCCACTGCCACGGCCCCGACGAGACCGGCCGCAAAGGCAAACTCCGCCTCGACACCAAAGAAGGCGCCTATCGCGAGCGCAACGGCACCTCCCCCATCGTCCCCGGCCAGAGCGCCCACAGCGACGCCTTCCTCCGCATCACCAGCACCGACGAAGAGGAAATGATGCCGCCGCCCGACGCCAATCTCGGCCGCCTCACGCCCGCCGAGATTGCGATCCTCAAACGCTGGATCGACGAAGGCGCCCCCTACGCCTCCCACTGGGCCTTCGAATCCCTCGCCCCCATCACCCCGCCACCGGCTCCCAGCTCGCCGCCGCTCCCCCAACACTCCCAGACCCTAGACCCCAAACCCCAGCCCCTTACCATCTCTCCCCTCGACCGTTTCACCGCCGCCGGCCTCGCCCGCCGTGGACTCACCCTCCAACCCGCCGCCGATCCCGCCACCCTCGTCCGCCGCCTCTCCTTCGATCTCACCGGCCTCCCGCCCACCCCCGCCGAAGTCGACGCCTTCACCCGCGCCTCAATCGAAAATCCCCAATCGGCGATCGAAAATCTGATCGACCGTCTCCTCGCCTCCCCGCGCTACGGCGAACGCATGGCCGCCGACTGGCTCGACGTCGCCCGCTATGCCGACAGCTACGGTTTCCAAGTCGACCGCGAGCGCGACATGTGGCCGTGGCGCGACTGGGTCATCAAATCCTTCAACGAAAATCTCCGTTGGGATAAATTCGTCACCTATCAACTCGCCGGCGATCTCTTGCCCGCCGCCACCGACGAACAGATCCTCGCCACCGCCTTCAACCGCCTCCACGCGCAGGAAGCCGAGGGTGGCTCCGTCGAGGAGGAATACCGCATCAACTACGTCAACGACCGCGTCACCACTTTCGGCACCGCCTTCCTCGGCCTCACGCTCGAGTGCGCCCGCTGCCACGACCACAAGTTCGACCCGGTTTCCCAGAAAGATTTCTACGCCCTCGCCGCCTTTTTCCAAAATATCGACGAAGCCGGCCTCTACTCGTTCTTCACGCAGTCCGCCCCCACGCCCGCGATGTGGCTCCCCGACGCCGCGCACAAAGAAAAATTCGCCGCCGCCACCGCCGCCGTAAAATCCGCCGAGTCCGCCCTCGCCGCCCTGCGCGACACGCGCCGCGACGCGTTCAACACCTGGCTTACCTCATCATCCGTCCCATCAGTCCCATCCGTCCCATCCACCACGCCCTCGCCGTCTTTCCCCGACGAAATCGCCCGCTTCACCTTCGACGTCCGCGACACCACCCCGCTCCCGCCGAAACCCACTCCCGCCGCCACCAAGAAAAAATCCACGCCCACCGCTCCCGCCGCCGAAGCCGTTCCCTCCGAGGCCAAACCCACCGACCAAGCCCGCTTCGCCAACGCCCTCAAGCCCGACGACTTCGCCTCCACCCCAAAAGAAAATCTCTCCGTCCCCGGTCGCACCGGCGCCGCCACCGACCAAGCCCTCCGGCTCTCCGGCGACCACGCCATCCAGACCAAGCTCGGGAACTTCCACCGCCACGATCCCTTCACGCTCTCCCTCTGGCTCCAGACTCCGGATACGAAGGAACGCGCTGTCATTCTCCATCGTTCCCGCGCGTGGACCGATGCCGGCAGCCGTGGCTACGAACTCCTTATCGAAGACGGCCGCGCCAAATGGTCGCTCATCCACTTCTGGCCCGGCGACGCCATTTCGATCCGCGCTCTCGATCCGCTCCCGCTCAACACGTGGGTCCACGTCACCGTGTCCAACGACGGCTCCAGCCGTGCCGCCGGCCTCCAGATTTTCATCAACGGCCAACCCGCGCGCACCGAAGTCATCCGCGACCACCTCACGAAAGACATCACCGGCGGCGGCGGCGACACCATCGCCCTCGGCGAACGCTTCCGCGACCGCGGCTTCAAAGGCGGCCTCGTCGACGACCTCCGCATCTTCACCCGCGCACTCACCTCCTCCGAGATCCGCACGGTTTTTGCCTCCGACTCCGGCTCTCAGCTCTCAGCTCTCAACGCTCAGCTTTCTACCCCCGCCCCCGATTTCCCCACCTACCTCGCCAACCACGACGAACCCTACCGCACCGCCCTCGCCGCGCTCACCACCGCCCGCGCCGCGCAAACCGCCCTCGCCGAAGCCGCCAAAGAAATCATGGTCATGCGCGAACTCCCCACGCCCAAGACCGCCTACATCCTCAAGCGCGGCGAATACGATCACCGTGGCGCCGCCGTCGGCCCCGACACTCCCCACGCCCTCACGCCGTTTCCCGCCGATCAACCCCGCAACCGCCTCGGCCTCGCCCGCTGGCTCACCGATCCGCGCCACCCGCTCTTCGCCCGCGTGACCGTGAACCGTTTCTGGCAAGCCCTCTTCGGCCAGGGACTCGTCAAAACCGTCGACGATCTCGGCAGCCAAGCCGACCGCGCCGAATACCCCGAGCTCCTCGATTGGCTCGCCGGCGAATTCATCCGCAGCGGCGGGGACGTGAAGGCCCTCCTCAAGACCATCGTCCTCTCGCAGACCTACCGCCAGCGCAGCTTCGCCTCCCCCGCCATCATGGGCGACGATCCCGAAAACACCTGGCTCGCCCGCGGCCCCCGCCACCGCCTCCCCGCCGAGATGATCCGCGACCAAGCCCTCGCCGCCTCGGGCCTCCTCGTCGAAAAAATCGGCGGCCCGCCCGTCTTCACCTACGATCTCCCCGAGTCGTTCAAGCCCGCGCCCGCCGGCAAGGGCGAGCAGCTCTACCGCCGCAGCGTCTACACTTTCTGGAGACGCACCGGTCCCGCGCCGATGCTTGAAGCCTTTGATGTCCCGAAGCGCGTCGTCTGCGTCGCCCGCCGCGACACCACCAACACCTCCCTCCAGGCCCTCGTCCTCCTCAACGGCCCCCAATTCGTCGAAGCCGCCCGCGTATTTGCCGAAAAACTTCATCGCGAACACGCCGGCGAACGCGACCCCATGCTCGTCCACGCCTTTCGCCAACTCACCGCGCGCGCCCCCGACGCTACCGAGCAAAAGATCCTCGCCCGCCTCTTCGACGAACAGCTCGCCCACTTCAACGCCCACCCCGCCGCCGCCCCCGCGCACCTCGCCATCGGCGAC
>CALRZR010000105.1:0-23005 GCA_943372705.1 Opitutus sp. GAS368
CCCGTGGCTACGAACTCGAACTCAACTACCAGGCGTCCCGCCACTGGACCATGAAGTTCAACGCCACCCAGACCGAGGCCGTCGACAAAAACCTCTCCGGCGACATCACCCGCTGGATCGCCGAACGTATGCCCGTCTGGACGAGCATCATCGACCCCGAGCTCAACCGCCCCTTCTTCACCGAACGCTACGGCGCCGCGCAATCCGCCAAGGAATTTTTGGAAGCCAGTGTGCTCGCGCCGCTCGCCATCGCGCAGGCCACCGAGGGCAAGAGCCGCCCGCAGATCCGCAAATACCGCGCAAATTTTCTCACGAGTTATCAGCTCGCCGGCATCACCGAAAACAAATGGCTGAAACGCACCACCGTCGGCGGCGCCCTGCGCTGGGAGGACAAAGGCGCGATCGGTTACTACGGCATCGCCGACGCCGCGGGCGTCTACACGAGCCTCGATCCGCTCCGGCCCATCTACGACAAGTCCCGCACCTACGTCGACCTGTTCGCCTCCTATCGCACCCGCTTCTTCCGCGACCAAATCAACGCGACCGTCCAGCTCAACGTCCGCAACGTTCAAGAGGGCGGACGCCTTCAAGCGATCAGCGCGTTCCCGAATGGCAAAGCCAGTTCCTATCGCATCGTCGACCCGCGGCAGTTCGTGCTCTCGGTGACGTTTGATCTGTAAATTGGAAGCTCCCGTCGCTTCGCTACCGCCACCACCCCTTCGCCCCATGCTTCCTCCCCGCCCCGTCACCCTCGTCCGTCACCGTCGGCTGCCCGCCTCCCTCCTCCTCGCCGTCGCCGCGTCCCTGTCCGCCCAGACTGCGCCGGCCCCGGCGCCCACCGCCGCCAAATCCGAGGCCATCACGCTCGCCGCCTTCGAGGTCAGCACCGATCGCGACGTCGGCTACACCGCCTCCAGCGCCCTCGCCGGCGGCCGCATCGATTCCCTGCTCAAGGAAACACCCTCCGCCATCAGCGTCCTCACCGCCGAATTTCTCGAGGATATCGCCGCCACGTCCTTCGGCTCCGCTGCCGAATGGGCGCCCAATTCCATCCCCGCCGGCGAGACCGCCACCATGGGCGAATACAACGTCAACATCCGCGGCGTCGGCAACAGCTTCCCCAGTCGGAATTACTTCCGCTGGTATGTCTCCAGCGACAACTACAACACCGAGCGCCTCGAATTCGCCCGCGGCCCCAACTCCATCCTCTTCGGCGACGGCAACCCCGGCGGCATCAACACCACCTTCACCAAACAGGCCCTCTTCGCCCCGCGCCGCAGCGTCCAGTTCCGCACCGATTCCTTCGGCGGCTACCGCGCCAGCTTCGACTACAACATCCCCGCCGGCCAGCGCCTCGCCGTCCGCGTTAACGCCATGACCGACTCTCTCAAGGGCTGGCGCGACTACGACGAACCCACCCGCCACAGCGCCCACCTCGCCGCCACCTTCCGCGTCGCCAAGGACACCCAGCTCCGCGGCGAATACGAACAGGGCAAATACCGCCGCTTCTCCTTCGCCCAGACCTTCGCCGACCAAAGCGCCAACTGGAACCGCACCACCGTCTACAACGGCGTCACCGCCCCCTCCACCACCGGCACGGGCGTCGCCCGCCTCAACGCCGCTGTTGCCGACGACTACCTCGTCTACGATCCGTCGCAGGCGTCCCTCGGCATCCTCAACTGGCGCGGTTTTTTCCAGACCTCCGGCACCGGCCTCCGCCTTCTCCCCGAGGGTCGTCCGCAGGTCGCGCGCTTCCCCGTGCTCCCGAACCGCGAGTTCAGCCTCCAGCCGCCCGATGCCTACATCGACACCACCTACCACAGCTGGACCTTCTACGTGGAGCACCGCTTCGGCTCCGGCATCATCGCCCAACTCGCCTTCAACCACCAGGACCAGAGCCGCCTCGGCAACCTCCGCGTCTGGGACCAGCACCGGATCGACGTGAACACCGTCCTCCCCAACGGCACCCCCAATCCCAATTTCGGCCAGCCCTTCTCCGAAGTGCAGCCGCAGCGCACGCTCCAGGAAAACACCCTCTCCGACTGGCGCCTCTCCCTCGCCCACAAAAAACAACTCTCCTGGCTCCGCCACAGCCTCAGCCTCTCCGCCGGCGTCCGCCACGACGAATACAGCCCCGTCACCTGGACCGCCGGCCGCGTCAACGGCGCCAACGTCAACAGCCAGGCCGCCACCAACGTCATTCGCATCCGCCAATACTGGAACGCCCCCCGCAACCCCCGCGGCTTCGACACCCTCGTCTCCAACGGCTCCGACGTCCGCTTCATCGAGACCAACACCTCCGACGAAGACCAACGCCTCCAATACAACCAGCTCGCCTCCGCCTCCGCCTTCTTCAACGGCAAACTCTCCGTCCTCCTCGGCTACCGCTACGACATCCACGACCGCAAACAACAGCGCCGCGTCGCCGCCAACCCCGACGGCTCCTCCGTCCTCGGCGCCACCGGCGGCCCCGGCACCCTCGACCTCAGCCACGTCAAGGTCGGCACGTCCTCCGCCGGCCTCGTTTATTTCCCCGTGCCCTGGCTCGGCGCCTACGCCAACTACTCCGAGTCCTTCAACGCCCCCGGCTCCGGCGCCGCCCAGCTCGACGGCTCCACCATCCCGCCCGCCTCCAACGACGGCATCGACGTCGGCCTCAAGCTCGAGTTCTTCGGCGGCAAACTCGCCGGCAACATCGGCTACTACAAGATGAAGCAGACCGACCGCGCCCGCACCGGTGACGCCCAGGCCGACATTAACGAAATCTGGAACGACCTCGGCCGCCCGCAGGACGCCATCCTGGCCTACCGCGACCTCGAGACCTATCAGGGCGACGGCTACGAACTCGACCTCACCGCCAACCTCACGCGCTCCTGGCGCCTCATGCTCAACTACTCGCTGCCTCGCACCGAGCAGGCCGACATCGGCCCCGGCCTCCGCGCCTACGTCGCCCAGCATCTCTCCACCTGGCAGGCCGGCGCCGCCAACCCCGCCCTCCCCAACGCCGCCCGCATCGCCACCAACATCGGCGACATCAACCGCGTCATCTCCGGCTACACCGAGGGCCGCACGCTCAATAACACGGTAGAGAAGATCGCCAATATCTACACCACCTACTCATTCCGCGAGGGCCGCCTCCGCGGCGTCGCCGTCGGCGGCGGCGCCAACTACCGCGGCCGCCAGGTGGTCGGCAACCGCGCCAACCAGCCGTTCAACTACCTCTACGCCGAACCCTACACCCTCGTCTCGGCACACACGAGCTACGACCTCCGTATCGGGAAATATCGCACCCGCCTCCAGCTCAACGTCGCCAACCTCCTCGACGAGCAGGACGTCGTCTACACCGCCTTCACCACCAACGCCGCCGCCGGCGGCGACGTGCCCAACACCTTCCGCTACCAGACCCCGCGGAAATACTCGCTCAGCGCGACCATCAATTTCTGATTTCCCCGCCGATGCGCCACCTCTCCGCCGCGCTCGTGGTGTGTTGTGCCGCCTCCGCGGCCGGAGCGGCGACGCTCTTCGTCTCCCCGACCGGTCAAGCCGGTGCCACCGGCACCGCCTCCGCGCCGCTCGCCAGTCTTGCCCACGCCGCGGAGCGCGCGCAGCCCGGCGATGTCATTCGCCTCGCCGGCGGCACCTATAGACACGAACAGCCGATCCGCCTGACCGCAAAGGGCACGGCCGCCGCCCCAATCCGTGTCGAACCGGCCGATGCCAAACGCCCCGTGTTCGATTTCTCCGCCCAGAAATTTGAGCAGAAGCTCCACGGTATCGTCATCGCCGGCGACTACTGGCACCTCGTCGGCCTCGAAGTGATCGGTGCCGCCCGTTTCGGTTTCGACGTCACCGGGCACCACAACGTGATCGAGCGCTGCGTCTCCCACGAGAATCAGGGCAGCGGCATCCAGCTAAGCGCGCCCGCGAGCCACAACCTGATTCTCCACTGCAATTCCTATCGCAACGTCGACCGACCCACCCGCGGCGAAAACGCGGACGGCTTCGGCGCGAAATTCGCCGTCGGTCCCGGCAACATCTTCCGCGGCTGTCGCGCCTGGGAAAACGCCGACGATGGGTTCGACCTCTGGAAAGCACCGCATCCAATCAGGATCGAAAACTGCGTCGCCTCCCGCAACGGCCTCAACCTCTGGGGACTCGACCGCTTCACGGGCAACGGCAACGGCTTCAAACTCGGCGGCGACTTTGTGCCCGCCGCGCACGTGGTGACCGGCTGCGTCGTCATGGATCAACCCAAGAACGGCTTCGATCAGAACAACAACACCGCGGTGCTCACCGTCGAACACTGCACCGCCGTCCGTTGCGGGATGGGTTACTCGTTTACCTTGCTGACTAAGTCGGGCGAACCGCACGTGTTCCGCGACAACGTCGGCTGGAACGCACCCGCGATGTTCGTCGAGGGCACGGTGCTCGAGCGCAATCACTGGTCGAGCGACCACCGCGCGCAAATCCCGGCGATCATCGTGGAATCCACCCCGGTCACCCGCCAACCCCTCGCGCCCAAGCTCTCCACGAAAAAGTCGTAGGCACCGAGTCGTCGCCCTTTCACTTCACGATGCTCCCTCTGCGCCACCTCGCGCTTCTTTTCGTCTCGCTGGCCGCGGCCTTCGCCGCCGAGCGCCCGCGCCTCGCCGTCTTCACCGACATCGGCGGCGATCCCGACGACCAACAGTCGATGGTCCGGCTCCTCCACTACGCGAACGAGTTCGAGCTCGAGCTCCTCGTCGCGACCGCCATCCGCACCCGTCACGTGCCCAACGGCCCCGAGACGCGCCCGCAACTCATCCGCCAACTCGTGGATGCCTACGGGCTGGTGTTACCCAATTTCCGCCGCCACGCCACGGGTTGGCCCGACGCCGATTTGTTGCGGTCGCGCATCATGTCAGGGAATCCCCGTTACGGCCGCGCCTTCATCGGCGAAGGCCACGACACCGCGGCCTCGCGCGCCTTGATCGCGCGCATCGACGCCGGTTCACCTGAGCGCCCGCTCAACCTCACATTTTGGGGCGGCCAAACCGATCTCGCCCAAGCGCTATGGCGCGTGAAACAAGACCGCGGCGCCGCCGGCCTCGCGACGTTCGTGCGCGCCTTCCGCGTCTACGATGTGAGCGACCAGGACGGCCTCGCCGATTGGCTGCACACCGAGTTTCCCGGGATGTTCTACCTCATCGCCCGCGCCGCGCCCGGTCGCGCGAAGGAGGAAGCCACCTTCCGCGGCATGTATCTCACCGGCGACGAATCCCTCACGAGCCGCGCTTGGATCGAGGCCAATATCCTAAGCCGAGGCCCCCTCGGCGCACTCTATCCGGTAAAAACCTACACGGTGCCCAATCCCCATAGCTGCATGAAGGAAGGCGACGCGCCGTCATGGCTGTTCTTTCTCCCGCTCGGCGGCAACGATCCGCGCGACCCGACCAAGCCCGGCTGGGGCGGTCACTACCAACGGCTCCCCGATGGGCGCTGGGGCGATCTGCCGGCGCGCGACGGCTTTGAGCCACGCCACACGGTGAGTCGTTGGCGCCCGGATTTTCAGCGCGACTTTGCGCGGCGTGCCGCCTGGGCTCTTCCGGAGAAGTCGCCTTAAGCCACCCGATCCCCATTCTCCCTGGAATGACCCTCCGCCCCTCCTCAGTCGCGGTCGTCGCCGCGCTCGCGCTCGCACCCGCCCTCGCTTTCGCCGCCACCGCGATCACCGCCTCCGCCGATCCGCTCAACCCGGATTTTTCCGCCCACCAGAAAACCTATCCGTGGACGCTCACACCTGAATTTCTCGCGAAGACCGCGAAGTCCCAAGCGAAGAGCAATGTCTACGAGGAAAAGGTCACACCGGTCGTGCTGCCCGCACTCCTCCGTCTCGCCGACGGCACACCCGTCACCACGCAGGCCCTCTGGGAAACGCGTCGCCGCCCCGAGTTGCTCGCGCTGTTCGAGAGCGAAGTCTACGGCGTCGCTCCGCCCAAGCCCGCCGGCCTCACCTTTCGCGTCACGGCGACCGACCCGCAGGCGCTCGGCGGCGCGGCCACGCTCAAGCGCATCACGATCAGTTTCCCCGTCGGCACCGAGACGTTCTCCTTTCCGCTCACGCTCTTCGTGCCCAACCGCCGCGCCGGCAAAGCCCCGGTGTTTCTGCTCCTCAATCACCGCGGCGCAGAAAACACCGATCCCACGCGCAAGGTCCGCTCCGATTTCTGGCCCGCCGAGTATGCCATCTCCCGCGGCTATGCGATGGCCGCCATCAACGTCGCCGCTGACGTGGACCCCGATGTGAAGCAGGCAACGACCGGTATCCGCCAGTTCTACCGCACCCATCACCCGAAAGCCGCGCCGTTCACCTGGGCCACCCTCTCCGCCTGGGCTTGGTCCGGCTCGCGCGCCGTCGATTATTTCGAGACCGATCCCGACCTCGACCTCGCGCGCATCGCCGTCATCGGCCACTCCCGCACCGGCAAGACCTCCCTCTGGGCCGGCGCGCAGGACACGCGTTTCGCGCTCACCTGCCTCTCCGGCGCCGGCGAAGGCGGCCCGTCGCTCGCCCGCCGCAATTTCGGCGAGACCCTCGGCGCGGTCGCCACGAACTTCCCCCACTGGTTCACCCCGAAATACACCACGTATGCCGGCAGAGTGGATACACTCCCCGTCGATACCCACCAGCTCATCGCCCTCGTCGCGCCGCGCGGCTACCACGCCGGCGAAGCCACCCTCGACCTCCACGCCGACCCGCGCGGCTCCTGGCTCGCGCTCGTCGCCGCCCAACCCGCCTGGGCGCTCTACGGCCTCACCCGCCCCGCCCCGCGCGAGATGCCCCTCGTCCACGCGCCCTACACCGACGGCCCGCTCGCTAACCATATGCGCGAAGGCGTCCACAACCTGACCGCCTACAACTGGAAATGCTTCCTCGATCACGCCGACACGCTGTTCACCCGGAAGTGACCCTACCCGCCCCGAAAACCTGGCAAAACACCTTTTCCGTGAAAAACCTACTTTCATCGAACGCACAGAGTCCCGGACCCGCGTCCCCAACGCCCTTCCCCCTGCATGGCTCCGTGTCCTCTGTGTCTGGGCTCCGTGCTCTCTGTGATCCCGGTATTGGACTCATCAAGGCCAGAGTTCTCCGGGTTCTCCCTCTTCGCCTACAAGCATTCGCCAGGCGCCTCCGCCTCCCCCTCGTTTCCACCTCCGCGATCCTTGCACTCGCGTTTTTCGCGACCTCCGCCGCGTCCGCAGGCGCCGCCAACACACCCGCACCCGCGCGCCCGAACATCCTCTGGATCACGTGCGAAGACACCAGCCCGCTCCTCGGCGCCTACGGCGACACCTTCGCCGTCACGCCGAACCTCGATGCCTTCGCCCGCGAGAGCGTGCGCTACACGCAGGCGTTTGCCTACACCGGCGTCTGCGCGCCCAGCCGATCCTGTCTCATCACCGGTGTGAATCCGCTTCGCTTGGGCTCGCACCACATGCGCTCCACCGCGCGATTGCCCGCCGAGGTGAAACCGTTCCCCACCTACCTCCGCGCCGCCGGCTACTACACGTCGAACAATCTGAAGGAGGACTACAACTTCGCCACCCCCCGCGGCTCCTGGGACGAATCGTCGAAGGACGCCCACTGGCGCAAACGCGCGCCCGGCCAGCCGTTCTTCTCGGTCTTCAATTTCACCGTCACACACCAGAGCCAGATTTTCTGCAACGACGCGACCTACGCGCGCAACACCCGCCGCCTCACGCCCGCCCAGCGTCGCGATCCCGCGCGCGTCACCGTTCCGCCCTTCCATCCCGACACCCCCGAGTTCCGCGCCGAATGGGCGCGCCACTATGAAAATGTCACCGCGATGGACTACCAGGTCGGTGACGTGCTCGCGGAGCTGGAGAGCGACGGCCTCGCCGAGGACACGATCGTGTTCTTCTTCTCCGACCACGGCACCGGCATGCCCGGCGTGAAGATGTGGGCCTGGGGCCCGAGCCTCCACGTGCCGCTCATGGTGCGCTTCCCGAAAAAATGGGCGCACCTCGCGCCCGCCGCCGCCGGCGCCACCACCGACCGCCTCGTCAGCTTCGTCGATTTTGCGCCCACCGTGTTGAGCCTCACCGGCGTCGCCGCACCCGCGTATTGTCAAGGTCGCGCGTTCCTTGGCTCCGCCCCCGGCGCGCCGCGCGAATTCGTTTTCGGCGGCAAGGAACGCCAGGGTGAGGCCGTCGATCTCGTGCGCTACGTGCGCGACGACCGCTTCCAGTATCTGCGCAACTTTCATCCGCACGTGCCGCACGCCCAGTTCATGAGCTACAACTGGCAGCACGCCAGCATGCGCGTCTGGGAGCAGCTCCACCGCGACGGCAAACTGACCGGCCCGCCCGCGCGTTTCTTCGCTGCCCGCAAACCCGTCGAGGAACTCTACGACGTGCGCACCGACCCTTGGCAGGTGCGCAATCTCGCCGCCGATCCTGCCTACGCCAGCGAGCTCGCCCGCCTTCGCGCCGAACTCGCCGCGCAGATGCACGCCGCCGGTGACCTCGGCCTCCTGCCCGAGCGCGAGCTCCACGCCCGTTCCGCCGCCAGTTCGCCCTACGCGATCGCCACCGACGCCCGCCTCAATCCGTTCGCCGCGCTCCAGCGCGCCGCCGATCTCGCCGGTCGCATGGACCCTCGCGCCGTGCCGGAGCTCACCACGCTCCTCCGCGCCGAAGACTCCGCCGTGCGCTGGTGGGGCGCCCTCGGCCTGCTCGCGCTCGGCGCCGACGCCGCGCCCGCGAAGTCCGCCTTGCTCGCCGCCCTTGATGACGCATCGCCCGACGTCCGTCTCACCGCCGCCGAAGCCCTCGCCGCACTCGGCGCCCTCGACCGCACCCTCGCCCTGCTCGAAACAGCGCTCCGCTCCGACGACATCTTCGTCCGCTTCACCGCCCTCAACGCCGCCCATCGTCTCGGCACCCGTGCCCGCCCACTGATCCCCGCAATCCGCGCGGCCCGCCTCGTCGATCCGAAGAACAAAGATTACACTGACTACGTCGGTCGCATGGTCGATTACCTCCCCGCCCGCCTCGCCAACTAGCCACGTCAGCATCGCCGCACTCACCGCCTGCGCCTGATCCCCACGATCTTCCGACCTCCATCTTTCTGTAAAAAAACCTTTCCTCACATTCCACCAACCCATGCACCACCCCGCGCAATTCCCCGCCCTCCGCCCGCTCGTCACGAGCGTCGTTCTCACCGCTCTCGCCGCGCTCACTCCGCTTTCCGCGCCGGCCCAAACCGCCTCCACCAAAACCACCTCGCCCGCCTTCGCCACCGGCATAATCCAAGGCCGCATCTTCAACCCCGCCACTCAGGAATACGTCCGCAACGCCGAGGTCTCCGTAGCCGACACCAACCTCGTCACCTATTCCGCCGACGATGGCTCGTATTCAATTTCCAACGTCTCCGCCGGTCCCGTCGCCCTGCGCGTCACCTACACCGGCTATGAGACTGCCTCCGCGCAACTCACCCTCGCCGCCGGCCAAACCGCCGTCCGCGATTTCGACTTAAAAGGCACCGTCTTCGGCTCCGTAACCCCATCCGCCGCCGGCCAGACCGTCGTGAAACTCGCCGAGTTCAGCGTCTCCGCCGAACGCGAGGGCAACGCCAAGGCCATCATGGAGCAGCGCGCCGCCCTTAACATGAAGAGCGTCGTCGCCTCTGACAATTTCGGCGACGTCACCGGCGGCAACATCGGCGAGTTCATCAAATATCTTCCCGGCGTCGTCATGGACTACGTCGATTCCGACGCCCGCACCGCCCGCATCGGCGGCCTCAGTCCCACCTACACCGGCGTGAGCGTCGACGGCATGACGATGGCCAGCGCGCCCTCCGCGAGCTTCGGCGACACCTCGCGCCAATTCGAGTTCGAGCAGGCCTCCATCAACGGCGTCGAGTCCATCGAGATCAACAAGACCACCACCGCTAGCATGGATGCCGACGCTCCTGCCGGCCGCATCAATCTCCGCAGCCGCAGTGCCTTCGACCGCAAAAACCGCGAGATCACCGCCCAGGTCACCCTCACCGGCAACGCCTACTCCTGGGATGTCCGCAAAACCCCCGGGCCTTACAACGACAGCTACTACAAGATCCGCCCCGGCTTCGTCTTTACCTATGCCGATGCCTTCAAGGGCCGCTTCGGTGTCCAGCTCAGCCTCGCCGGCAACACGGTCGGCACCGAGCAGGCCGGCGTCACCCACGCCTACACGCACAATCTCGCCGGCCGCGGCCCCGTCCTCACGCAGATTTCCTTCCGCGATGCGCCGAAGCTCTCCAACCGCAGCTCCCTCGCCCTCACCACCGATTACAAATTCTCGCCCAACCTTTCCCTCTCGCTGCGCACCTCCGCCTCGAACTTCGACGACGGCACCAACCTCCGCCAAACCGCGTTCTTCATGAACGCCGCGCAGGTCACGCCCGATTCCACGGTCACCGCCCTCACCGCCCTGCCCACCGCCAACGCCAACACCCGCGTCCAATACACCACCAGCCGGCGCAACAAAGTGAACACCACGGTCACCTACGTCCCGAAGCTCGACTACAAACGCGGCGACCTGCACCTCACCCTCGGCGGCGGCTACTCCCGCAGCCGCACCGCCTACGAGCAGATGACCGAGGGCTACTTCCAGGCCGTCACCCACCGCCTCACGCGTATCGGCTTCACGGCGACGCGCAGCAGCCCCACCGACAGTGACTGGAATCTCACCCAGACCTCCGGCCTCCCGTGGAACGATGCCGCCAACTACAACCGCACCGATGCCTTCACCAACAACATCTCCGCCACCCCGCAATCCTCCCGCCACCAGGTGTGGGTCGGCTATCTCGACGCGAAAAAATCCCTCACCCTCGCCGGCCTGCCCGTGCAGTTTCTCGCGGGCGCCAAAAGCAAACTCTCCGTCTACGACCTCGAGAAAAACGGCGCGCTCCAATACACCTACGTTGGCGCCGCCGGCTCGATGGTCGCCCCCACCACCATCCTCCCGACCACAAATCTCCTGCCCTACGATGCCAAGACCGGCGGCAACATCGTGCGTCTCGGAATTCCCATGACAGACCCCTACGCCACTTTCGATCTCTTCAAAGCCAACCCGTCCCACTTCACGCCCAACCTCATCCCCAACTACATCAACGAAAACTACAGCGCCCGCTCTGTGAAAGAGCGCATCGACGCCACCTACGTCGAGGCCAACACCCGCTGGCGCGCCCTCCGCCTCAATCTCGGCGTCCGCCACGAAGCCACCACCACCATCGGCAAAACCGCAAATCTTCTGCCGCCCGCGCAGGTCCGCGCCGCCGGCTACACCGCCAACACCATTCCCTACACCGATTACCAATACCGCTACGGTCGGCGCGAGGAACTCGAGGGCGGCTACGCCAACACGTTTTTCAGTGGAGGCGCGAAATATGCCTTCGGCCGCCATCTCCACCTCCAGCTCGCCGCCAGCCAGTCCATCAGCCGCCCCGGCTACGGCAACGTCGCCGGCGTCATCACCATCGACGAGGCCAACCAGACCATCCGCGTCCCCAACCCCGACCTCAAACCGGAGACCTCCGACAAGGTCTTCGCCAGCGTGCAGTATTACCTCGAGCCCGCCGGCACACTCAGCCTCTCCGCTTTCCGGCTCTCCGTGGAAAACATGGGCACCGGCACCGCCCGCGTCACCGCCGCCGAAGCCGGCTACGCCGACGATCCCGAGTATGCCGCCTTTACCTTCCTCCGCCCGAGCAACGCGCCCGGCACCATCGACCTCGACGGCGTCGAGTTGGAATACAGCCAGCAGCTCGTGTTTCTCCCCAGGGCACTCCGCGGCTTCAGCGTCTTCGGCTCGGTCACCCGCACCGCCGCCAGCGAACGCATCGAGACTCATGTGCCGAAGTCCGCCAACGGTGGCCTCCGCTACGGCCACCACGGCTTCAACGCCCAGCTCCGCGCCACGTGGTCCGCCCCGCGCTATAACACTACCAACGCGCAGGGCGAAGAGATCTGGCAGTATGAACGCATCATGTTCGATTTCAGCGGCGGCTACCGTTTCAACCGCACCTACGAACTCACCGTCAGCGGCCGCAATATCCTGAACTCGCCCATCGAAACCTACTCCAACACCCCCGGCCTCATGCGCGTCGTCAACCGCTACGGCGCCGCCTGGACCGTCGGCGTCCGCGGCCGCTTCTGAGCCCCGCCCGGCGAGGGAGGGGCTCCATACCGCGACGTTAACCGCTCCCACTGCCCACGTCCTTCGTCGTCTCCACCAAGCCATGACGCCGTCTCGCTCCGACTCGTCTGCTCTCTTGTTCCGCCTTGTCGTGCTCCTGCTCGCCAGCGCGTTCGCCGCCGCCGGTTGCCACACCGCCTCCCCGACCGCCGACCGCACTGCGAGTGCCGGCCTGTGGCAACGCTGGGAGGGCGCGCTCACCCCTCGGAAGACCTCCCCGGCCCCCTATGCCGCGGTCGAGGTCGATGTTCGCTTCACCGGCCCGTCCGGCGCCACGTTTCAGGTGCCCGCTTTCTGGGATGGCGACCGCGGCTACCGTTTTCGTGCCGCCTTTCCCGCCGCCGGTGTCTGGCGCTGGCGGACTGCTTGCAGCGATCCCTCCGACGCCGGCTTGCACGGCCAGACCGGCGAGGTCCGCGTTGCCGCCTACACCGGCGACAACGCCTTCTACCGCCACGGCGACCTCCGCGTGAGCGCGAACCACCGCTACCTCGTCCACGCCGATGGCACGCCGTTTCTCTGGCTGGGCGACACCGCGTGGAACGTCGCCTGGAAATCCACCGCCGCCGAGTGGCGGGAATATGTGGATACGCGCGCGCGTCAGCGTTTCTCCGTCCTCCACATCGTGACCACCGGCACCGTCGCACCCAACAGCACGAAAAACCCGCCCGGCGGCCATGCGCCTTTCCTCGCCGATGGCACGCCCAACGCCCTTTTCTGGCGCGCCCTCGACGAGAAGCTCGCCTACGCCAACGACCGCGGCCTCCTCGTCCTCCTCGTCGGTCTCGGCAGCTCGCCCTCCGGTTTCGGTGCCCAGCAGCGCCCGCCCGCTTTCGCCCGTTACGTGGCCGGCCGCTACGCCGGCCACATGGTCGTGTTCTCCCCCAGCATGGATCAGCGCTACGACGCTCAAAACGACGAGGCCGGCACCCGCCTCCGCGCGCTCACCACTCACCTCGTCACCCAGCATCCAGGAACCCACTACGACACCATCAAGCGTTACCACGACGCCCCCTACGCCGATTTCAGCGGTCTCCAGTCCGGCCATCGCAGCGGCAACGTGGCCCTCGCCTACCAGGGCGCCCGCGAGTGGACTCTCGAGTTGTGGCAACGTCCGCCCGTGAAGCCCGTCATCAATCTCGAAACGATGTATGACGGCCGGGGCCACGACGACGGTCCCGCGTGGCGCGGCATGGACGTGCGCAATCTCGGCTGGATCACGTGGCTCTCCGGCGCGCGCGGCTACACTTATGGCGCCGGCGACATTCCACCCAAAGTCCCCGGCGGTGCCGGCGGCATCTGGGGTTTTCAAAACAACCCCGCCGCCTACGACCACTGGCGCAAAGCCGTGCTCTGGCCCAGCGCCACGCACATGACGCATCTCCGCGATTTCCTCGCTGGCCTCTCGTGGTGGCAACTCGAGCCCGCGCCCGATCTCGTGAAAAACCAGGCCGCGGAACACCCGCGCAAGCTGGTCGCCTCACGCAGCGCCGCCGGCGATCTGCTCGTCGCTTATCTCCCCGACAACCCGGAAATCGTCCTCGATCTGAGCGCGCTCCCGCCCGTCGTCGCAGGCGAATGGTTTAATCCCGTGACCGGCGAACGCCTCCCCCTCGCCCCGCTTCCACCCGCCCGCTCCGTCGCCACGCTACCCCGCCCCGCCGGTTGGGCCGACGCCGCCCTTCTCCTGAAAACCACGCCCCGCTAATCGCTCCGCCCCGCCCTCATTTTTCCCATGTCCCACCTTCTCCGCTCTTCGCTGCTCGCCAGCCTCCTCATCGCTCTCGCCGCAACCGTCACGCTCGCCGCGCAGCCTCCAGTGCCCGCGTGGGCCACGCCTCCCGGCTGGACCGAGACCCGCGGCGGCACCGGCGGCAAAGTCCTCCGCGTCACCACGCTCGCCGCGACCGGCCCCGGCTCCCTCGCCGAAGCGCTCGCCGCCGAGGGCCCGCGCGTCATCGAGTTCACCGTCGCCGGGATCATCGACCTTCGCGAAAAATCCCTCCGCGTCACAAAACCGTTCGTCACCCTCGCCGGCGAGACCGCCCCGAGTCCCGGCATCACGCTCACGAATGGCGGCCTGGGCATCACCACACACGATGTGATCGTGCGCCATCTCCGCATCCGCCCCGGCGCCGGCACGCGCGCCCCGAAAAGCGGCTGGGAAGTCGACGGCCTCGCCACCGGCGGCGGCGCGCACGACGTGATCGTCGACCACTGCTCGTTTTCGTGGGCCACCGACGAAAATCTCAGCGCCTCCGGCCCGCGCTTCAACGGCGCCACCCCCGCCGAGTGGCGGCAGAACACCTCCCACCGCGTCACCTTCAGCCACTGCCTCATTGGCGAAGGCCTCGACAATTCCACGCACGCCAAGGGTTCCCACTCGAAGGGTTCCCTCATCCACGACAACGCGAGCGACATTCTCATTTACGCCAACCTCTACATCAGCAACGACGACCGAAATCCTTTCTTCAAAGGCGGCGCCCGCGGGGCCGTCGTAAACAACCTCATCCACAATCCCGGCCGCCGCGTGATGCAGTTCGCCCTCAACCCCGGCGAATGGATGGGGCACGCGTTTGAGCGTGGCGCCATGGTCATCGTCGGCAACGTCGCCCGCCACGGCCCGAGCACCGCCGCCTCGATCGCGTTTCTCGAATCCATGGGCCCCGCTGACGTGCATTTGCACGACAACTTGTTTTTCGACGCGCGCGGCTCGGCGTTGCCCGTCTCCGTCATGCGCCGCGATCGGGAGAAGGGCCTCGTCGCCCACGAGGTCGGCGCCGCTCTGCGTTTGCTGGCCACACCTCCGCTCTGGCCGCCGCATCTGACCGCGCGCCCTGCCGCAGAAACTCAATCGTGGGTTCTCGCGAACGTCGGCGCCCGCCCCTGGGACCGCGATGCCACCGACCGCCGCCTCCTCGCTGAAGCCCGCACCGGCCGCGGCCGAATCATCGACTTCGAATCTGAAGTCGGCGGGCTCCCGCGCTGAATTCCGCTCCTTGCTCACGCTTCTCTTCGCCACGCCACTCGCCACCGAAGTCCGCGCTTGATCCTCCGGCTGCTTTCGCGCTGCCTGCCGCACCGTCGCGATGCCGCCCCCTACCGACCAAGCCCGCTGGTTCACCGAGGAAGTCGATCCTCACCGTGGCGCGTTGCGTGCGTATGTGCAGCGGGCGTTTCCCGGCGTGCGCGATGTCGACGATGTGGTGCAGGACTCGCTCCTCCGCATCTGGACCGCCCGCGCGAGCCGCCAAATCGGTTGCGCCCGCGCTTTTCTTTTCAAGATCGCCCGCAACCGCGCCCTCGATCTCCTGCGCCATGACGAGGCTTCCCCGCTCGTCGGCGTAAGGGATTTGGCCGCGTTGTCCGTGGCAGAGGATAGACCGTCCCCGGCCGATGCCCTCTCCACCACCGAAAAAATCGAACTCGTCGCCGCAGCCATCGCCGACTTGCCCGACCGTTGCCGCGAGATCGTCGTTCTCCGCAAACTGCAGGGCCTCTCGCAACGCGAGGTCGCCACACGTCTCGGGCTCTCCGAACGCACCGTCGAGGTGCAGGTCGCGCGTGGCACCCGCCGCTGCGCGGACTTTCTCCGCCGCCGCGGCCTGACCGCGACCGACGCCGGCTTCTGAACATGCCCGACGGTCCGCCCACTCCGCCGCTCTCTCCGGACCACGCACTCTACTGGCCTGGTCGCACGGCCACGGCCGATGCTGTCCTCGCTGCCGTCGAACGCCGGGTGCAACGCCGACGACAACTCCGCCGCCGCGCTCTGGCCGCCACCGCGGCGCTCGCCTTGCTCGTCGCCGGCGTGACGTTGTTCCGCCCGGCGCCTTCCCCGAGCGATCCCGCACCCGCCACCGGCGCCACACTCACTCAACCCGCCCGCCAGCTACTCGCCGACGGCTCGCAGATCGAGCTCAACGGCGATGCGCAGGTGCGCGTCGAATATTCACCCGCGGTCCGTCGCGTCACCATCGTGCGCGGCGAAGCCCACTTCGTAGTCGCTCACGACACCGCGCGCCCCTTCGTCGTCATCGCGGGCGACGTCGCCGTGCGCGCCGTCGGCACTGCGTTCGCCGTGCGTTTGGCTCCGGGCGACGTCAAGGTCCTCGTCACCGACGGACGCGTCGCCGTCGACCGCGCCACCGCCGATCCCATCCCAACTCCGATGCAGCCACTCGCGTTCGTCTCGAAGGGCGCGCGCGTCGCCGTCGCCCCCGCTGATCTCGCACTGCACGCCCCAGCCCCCGCCGTCGTGGCCGTTTCCGCACCCGAAATTGCCGAGCAACTCTCGTGGCGCGTCCCCCGCCTCGAGTTTAACGACACGCCGCTGCGCGAAGCCGTCGAACTCTTCAACCGCCACGGCAACGTGCGCCTCACTCTCGCCGCCCCAGCACTCGGCGATTTGCGCGTCAGCGGCATCGTGCGCGCTGACAACGCCCCGGCTCTCCTGCAACTCCTGCGCGCCGACTACGGCGTCGAGGCCCAGCGCCTCGGTGGCGGCGAATTCGTATTGAGTCGCCCGCGTTGATCGCCCGCCGCACCCCACGCCGGCGATTTCCGTAAGGGATTTCTCCACTCCGTCCGTGGAGGTGCACGACGACGCACTGCGTCCGCTTCCCACCACATGTTGCGTCCCACGCACCCACTTCGACTGCTTTGCTTCCTGACGCTGCTCTGCGTGCCGGGCCTCCGTGCCTACTCGGCCGACGTGGGCCGGCGCTCCTTTAACCTGCCGGCTGACGACGCGGAAAATTCTCTCCGCCTGTTTGCGGCCCAGTCCGGTCTGGAGGTGCTCTTCTCCCGCCCATCGACTGCCGGCGTCCGCACCAGGGCGCTCCAGGGAGACTACGCTCCACTCGAAGCGATGAGCCGCCTGCTCGCCGGCACCCCGCTCGTGGCCACGCCCGAGCCGCGCTCCGGCGCCATCGTCGTCAGCCGCCCGCGCAACGCCGCGCGGCCGCCACCCGAGGGAGACCAAGGATCGGCCGCCGATCCGCAAAACCAGCCTATGACCAACCCGACCCGCTCCCCCCGCCTGCTGCTCGCCTCCCTCGCCGGTTGGCTCGCGGCCTCCACGCCATTGGATGCGCAGACCTCACCAGGCTCCTCTTCAGCCGACAGCGCTGGCGCCAAAGGCACCGTGAAGCTGGAATCCTTCGTCGTCACCGGCTCCAATATCCCCACGGCCGCCGACGCGGTGGCGGCGCCGATCACGATCATCAATCGCGACGAAATCGAGCGAACCGGCCTTGGCTCCAACCTCCTCGAAGTCGTGCAAACCCGCATGCCCAGCTTCGCGGGCAGCGGCAATCTCGGTGCGACCAATGGCAATATCGCCGGCGGCACCGCCACCTCCGGCGGCTCGCAACTTTCACTGCGCAATCTTTCCACGCTGGTGCTCCTCGATGGCCGTCGCTTGCCCGATAGTGGCGCCAGCGCGCGCGGCGGTCGCTCCTTCGTCGATGTGAACCAGATTCCGCTCGCCGCCATCCAGTCGATGGAGGTCCTGACAGACGGCGCCTCGGCCATCTACGGTTCCGATGCCGTCGGCGGCGTCGTGAACGTGAAACTGAAACACGACTATCAGGGCCTCGAAGTGGGCGGGCGCTACGCGATGTCGACGGGCGATGGTGATTACAACCAGCGCTCCGCCTATCTCGTGGCCGGCGCCACTACCGACCGCATGAGTCTCACGGTTTCCTTTTCCCAGTCGCGCATCACGCCTCTGCTCCAGTCCGAGCGTCCGTTTTCGAACCCACAGCGCGGCAAGTCCGCGACGATCTCCGGCGCGTTGGGCCAGTCGTCGACCGCGTTTCCCACGGCCTTTCTGCGGCCCGGTTTGAACTCGCCCAGCCTCGCGACACCGACCGGGCCCGCGGCCGTGTTTGCCGACCTCAACGCCTTGGTCGCCTCTGGCATTTACCAAGCCTCCTCCGTTCAGCCGATCGCCGACACGTTCGATCTGGCCCCGTTCGTCACGCTCACGATCCAGTCCCGCAAGCAGGCGATCACGCTGGCGAGCACCGTCAAACTCATCCCCGAGCGACTTGAGTTGTTCGTCGAAGCCATGGACTCGGCAAGCGATAGCTGGTCACAGCAGGGCGCGCTCGGCATCACGACCGCGGTCCCGGTTAATGCTCCCTACAATCCTACCCGTTCCGCGCTGTTTGCAGCCTTCCGCTACACTCCCGATGTGCGGCGCGCGGACAACTCCGCGCAACTGCGCCGCTTCGTCGGCGGTTTCCGCGGGAAGATCGGCGACCGGTTCCAGTGGGAGGCCGGCTACAACACCAATACCAACCGCCTCGAAAACTCGCTCGGCGGCCAATACTACTCGCCCAATCTCCAGCTGGCCCTCGCCGGCGGCTACGATTCCAACGGTAACCCCCAGGTCGGCGGCCGCTACGCACGAATTTTCCGCAACTACAACGCGCCGGCCAACACAACCACGCTCGCGCAATGGCAGGCCGCCATCACTCCGGCCAATTCCATCGTGCAGCCCGCGATCGACCTGCTCGCACGTCCGGAGGGAATCTCACCGGCGGTCTTCGACAACATCCGCGGATCGACCGCCAATATCTTCGAGGCAGGGCTGACGCAGTTCGACGCCCGCGTGTCCGGTTCGCTCTTTGATCTGCCTGCCGGTCCGTTCGGCGCCGCGCTCGGCGTCGACTATCGCCAGGAAAAACTGGTCGGGACCCCCGACGAAAATTCTTTCAGCAGCGGCCCCACGTCCCGTCGTTGGCAGAACGGAAATTTCTTCGACCCCATTTCCCGCGACCGCACCATCGATGCCGGCTTCGCTGAGATTCGCGTGCCCGTGACGAGTGAGCGCATGGACCTACCTGGCCTGCGCTTGCTCGAACTGTCGGCCGCCTACCGCTACGAAAAATACAGCGATGCCGGCGCCTCGCGCGTCCCGAAATATGGTGTCCGTTGGCGCCCCATCGGCGATCAGCTCACCGTCCGCGGCACGTATTCCGAGGCGTTCGTTGCTCCGTCGCTCTTCGCGCTCTTTGGTCCCACCACGGAAGGCGCCACCGCCGCCGGAGTTATCCAGACCGTTTTTGGCGTGGCCGGTTTCGGCCGACAACGCTCCGGTGCGAATCCCAACCTCAAACCGTCCACGGCCAAGACCTCTTCCTTCGGCGTCGTCTATTCGCCGAAGGCTGTGCCGCGGCTCACGCTCGGAATCGATTACATCGAGGTGAAGCAGCTTTCGCTCGTCGGTGTCGCGGGCGCGGCCAACATCCTCGGCAGCGTCAATGCTTCCGGTCCGGCCTCGCCCTTCATCAATCAGGTGGCGATCGGAAATTTTCCCACCAATCCCGATCCGTCGTTGCCGGCCCCCACGCGCATCACCGCGCCCGGACAGCTTGCGGCACTGCTGCGTTCGGGAGTTTCACCCAACGTGGTCTTCGTCACCGACTCCCGCATCAACATTGCCGGCCAACGACTCAAGTCGCTGGACGTTTCCGCGTCCTACGAATTCCCCAAATCCGAGTTCGGCAAATTCAACGTCAGCACCGCCGGGACGTTCTTCCTCGATTACCAGTTCCAAGCCCTCCCGACGCAGGCCTACTACGAATACGCCGGGCACGTCACCACCCTCAACGAAGGCCAGGGCACCATTCCCGGGATGAAATGGTTCACCGCCCTCAATTGGAGCCGGGATCGCTGGTCCGCGACGCTTAACAACACCTACATTTCCAGCGTCGTCGATCTCGGCGCCGGCGGCCTCGTCTTCGCGAGCAGCACGAGCCTGAAACGCGTGCCCGTGCCCTCCTACACCTCGTGGGACACGTCGGTTTCCTATGCCTTCAAGAACATCAGCCTCCCGGGCGGAAAAAAACTCTTCTCCGGCCTGAAGCTCACCGTCGGCGTCAACAATCTCGCCGACCAGATGCCGCCGTCCGCCCCGCAGGCCTTCGGCGGTGACGTCGGCGTCGACCTCGCAACCTACAATCCCATCGGCCGCCTCTGGTATGTCAGCGCCGGCCTGAAATTCTAACGGCTTCATTGCCGTGCGGCCTGCCCGCCGCCTTTCTTTCGCCCATGAAGCATTCAGCGCGTTTGTGGTTCGCGGCCTTCGCCGCCCTCCTTATGGCCTCGGCGTCCATCGGCGCCGAGCCGCGTCCCAACATATTGCTGATCGTGGTCGACGACCTGCGTTTCGACGACTTCGGCGCCGCGGGGCATCCGTTCGCACGCACGACTCACCTCGACCGCGTCGCGCGCGAGGGCGCGCAGTTCAAAAACTTCTTCGCGGTCACGCCGCTGTGCTCCCCGAGTCGCGCCAATATCCTCACCGGCCAGGAAACGCGCCACCACGGCATCCTCGACAACACCGATCGCAGCCCGCGCAGTCACACGCTGCCCACGTTTGCGCGGGCGCTCCATGCAGCCGGTTACAACACCGGCTTCATCGGCAAATGGCACATGGGCAACGACCCCACGCCACGGCCCGGTTTCGACTATTGGGTTTCGATGAAAGGGCAGGGCGAGGTCGCGGACCCGGAGCTTTTTGAAAACGGTCGTCTCGCCCGCGTGCCGGGTTACGTGACGGATATTTTCACGCAACGCGCCGTGGGTTTCGTCCGCCAGCGCCGCAACGCGCCTTTCCTGCTGATGCTGTCCCACAAGGCGCTTCATCCGAATAAAATTCAGCGCGCCGATGGCACCACGGCGGCGATCGGCGAAGGCGGTTTCATTCCTGCCGAGCGGCACAAGACCCTTTACGCCGGCGCCCTGCCGTCACGCCGCGGCAACTACGCGGTGCCTCCCAAAGGCAAACCCGCCCTCGAGCGCCCCATCCCGGGATTGAAGCCGCTCGGCCCCGACACCGTGACCCCCGACGAAACCATCCGCGACCGCCTGCGCATGTTGGCCGCGGTCGACGAAGGCCTCGGTCAGATTCTCGCCGAGCTGGAGAAACAGGGCACGTTGAACCAGACGGTCGTGATGGTGATCGGCGACAACGGCTACTTCTACGGCGAGCACGGCCTCAGCGAGGAACGTCGTCTCGCCTACGAGGAGTCCATCCGTCTGCCGCTGTTGGTGCGTTATCCACCGCTCGTGAAAGCCGGCGCGGAGCCCTCCGGGATGGCTCTCACCACCGATCTCGCCCCCACGATCGTGGAACTCGCCCGCGCGCCGGCCATGACCGGCATCGACGGCCGCTCGCTCCTGCCGCTCTTCACGCGCACTCCGGACGACTGGCGAAAATCGTTCCTCATCGAGTATACGACCGACATCGTGTTTCCGCGCACCTTGAAAATGGGCTACGACGCCGTGCGGACCGAGCGCTACAAATTTATCCGCTACCGCGACCTCGTCGGCATGAACGAACTTTACGACCTCCAGCAGGACCCCTTTGAGCTCACGAATCTCCTGAACTCTCCCGCCGCCGCCGGCCTGCGCCAGCAAATGGAAACCGAACTCGGGCGCCTGCTCGGGCCGAAACCGAAAGTCGGCGTCCAGCCCAGCCCGGACATTTCGCACTCTCGCTGAGGAAGGCCCCACGCTGGTCGCGCAACCAACCAAGGATTCTCCCGCAGATTCAGGAATCCCAGAGGTAAATCTGCGGAATCCTGAATCTGCGGGAATCATCTTCATGAAATTTGCGGACTAGGCGCTGACTCTCGCGCCTGCCGACGCTCTCGGTATCACGCTGCATTTGTCCAGCGCCCGCTCCCGACTCGCCTTCCGTCACGGCCGGGCAACGGTCTCTCCGCATGACCACCTGCCTCATCCGCTACGTTCTCGACCCCGCCAAGACCGCCGAGTTCGCGCACTACGGTCGCATGTGGATCAAGCTGGTCGAAAGATTCGGCGGCACCCACCACGGCTATTTCCTGCCGGGCGAGGGCCCGGCGGCCGCCTTCAGCTTTCCCGGCGTCGGCAGCGCGGGACCGCCGAACGTCGCGATCGCGCTCTTCAGTTTTCCGGACCTCGCCGCCTACGAGCGTTATCGTCAATGCGCTGCCGACGACGATGAAGCCCGCGCCGCGACCACGTATTTTCACGAGACGAAGTGCTTCCTCAGTTACGAGCGCAGCTTTCTCCGTCCGCTCACCTGAGCCGCATCGCGTCTTGTCCGCCCGCAGGGAACCTTCAACGTCTTCGGACAGGCCCACTCCCCGCCGATGATCATCCCCTCCCGTCTCGCCTGCTTGTTTCTGGCCGCCACGCTTGCGTGTGTCGCCGCCGAGCGCCCCCGCCTCGCCGTCCTCACCGATATCGGCGGCGATCCCGATGACCAGCAGTCGCTCGTGCGCCTCATGGTTTACGCCAACGAGTTCGACCTCGAACTCCTCCTCGCCAGCGCCGCCGGCACCCCCGGCGAACTCAAACAGGCGCTCACCCGCCCCGACCTCATCCGTCAAATCATCGACGCCTACGGCCAAGTCCTGCCCAACCTCGCGCGTCACGCCACCGGTTGGCCCACCGCCGACGAACTCCGCGCCCGCATCGTCTCCGGCAATCCCCTACGCGGCCGCGCCGCCATCGGCGCCGCCCACGACACCCCCGGCTCCCGCGGGCTCATCGCCCGCATCGATGCCGGCTCACCCGCGCGCCCGCTGAACATCACCATTTGGGGCGGCCAGACCGATCTCGCCCAAGCCCTCTGGCGTGTGAAACAGGACCGCGGCCCCGCCGGCCTCGCCACTTTCGCCGCCCGTTTTCGCGTCTACGATATCAACGACCAAGACGGCATTGCCGATTGGATACGCACCGATTTTCCCGGCCTCCGCTACCT
>CALRZR010000106.1:0-22951 GCA_943372705.1 Opitutus sp. GAS368
CCGGCGGCCTTGATGGCGGTAAGTTGGGCGCGGAAATCTTTGTCGCCTTCGCCGTATTTTTGCTCGGCGGCGATGACGGTGGCGGGCGAGGTGAAGCGCTCGCGGAAATATTTGGCGAGACCGACGCTCTGAGCGGAGGAGACGGAGGAGAGGATGGCGACGCGTTTGAGTTTGAGCGTCTCGCGCGCGAACTTGGCCATCACGGTGCCCTGGAAATCGTCGATGAAGCAGACGCGGAAGATGTAGTTACCCTTGGCAGTGACCTCGGTGTTGGTGGCGCCCGGGGAGATGAGCGGGATCTTGGCGGCTTGGGCGATGGGGGCGGCTTCGAGGGTGCGGCCGGAAGTGATGTCGCCGAGGATGACGGTGACTTTTTCGCGTGAGATGAGCTTCTTGACGACGGTGGCGGACTCGCCGGGCTTGGACTGATTGTCCTCGGTGACGAGTTCGACTTTGCGACCGAGGACGCCACCGGCGGCGTTGACCTCTTCGACGGCGAGGCGAGTGCCCTTGTTGGCGTTTTGGCCGAAGACGGCCTCCTTGCCGGTCATGGAGGCGAACTCGCCGAGTTTGATCGAGCCTTGGGCGAGGGCACTGGTCGACAGGAGTGTGCCGAAGAGAAGGGCCACAAGGTGGGCGGTGCGCGACCGGAAGGCGGAAATCATAGGGTGTCGGGAGAAGGAGAGGGGGCGCGGAGCCAAGGCGAGGGTAAGCAGGTTTTCAACCAATCTGTTGGCGGAGGCGCGGGTGGTGGAAGTTCCAAGGACCAAGGACCAAGGGGCGGAGAACTAGGATGCATTCGGACCGGCTGAAGCTGGGACTATGAAGTAGGAGGGGAACCTCTAATGGGTTTCGCCAATGGGGCGAAATCTTTGGGCTGCGGCTTCGGCTGATCGCCTGCACGGGCAGAGGTGGGGTCTGCTGATCGCAGACCGGGAGGGGGGAGGGCGCGAGGAGGTGGAGATTAGTTCCACGGGGCGGAGATTTTTTGGAAAAGGGCTTTCCGTGGCGGGGGGCGGGGCGTTTCATCGCGGGCGTTGAACACGTTTGACCGACATCTGCTGCGCGAGTGGCTGCAAATTCTGGGGCTGGTGCTCGTGGCGACCTGCGGACTACTGGTGGTGCAGGTGCTCTACGACGACTTTCGCTCGTTGCGGGAACTCGGGGCGCGCGGGTGGGTGCTGTGGCGCTACCTGGCGGTGACGATGCCGAGCTTCCTCGCGGTGGTGTTGCCGGTGGCGCTGTTGATCTCGCTGATTTTTACGTTGGGAAAACTGCACCGTGCGAACGAGCTCACGGCGATGCGGGCGGCGGGCGTGGGCTTCATGCGGCTGACGGCGCCGGTGTGGTTTGTCGGGGTGTTGTGCTGCGGGCTTTCGTGGTGGCTGAACACGACGGTGGTGCCGTGGTCGGTGGAGGAGTCGCGGTCGCTGCGCGATGAGCTGGTGTTTCAGCGCGACGCGAAATCGCTGACGCCGGACCGCGTGGGGGCGGCCTACAGCGTGGCATTCGACAATGCGCGCGAGCGGCGCATGTGGTTTTTCAACCGTTACAGCCGGTTCACAAAACATGGCTACGGCGTGGCGGTGTCGGAGTTGGATGCGAAGCGGCGCGAGACGACGCGAGTGGTCGCGGCGGAGGCGTGGTATGACGCGGGCCGCAAGGGGTGGATTTTCAAAGACGGGCGCGAGCTGACGTTTGCGCCGGAAACGGGCGAGCTGCTGGCGTCGGCGCCGTTTGCGGAAAAACTGCGGGCGACGTATCGCGAGGATCCGGAGCTGATGCTGCTGATCGACCGGCGACCGGTGGATTTGTCGCTCCACGAATTGCGCGAGTTGATCGACTATCTCCAAGCCGAGCGGAATCCGAAGGCGGTGCCGTATGCGGTGCGTTATTTCGGGCTGATCGCGGATACGCTCGGGCCGCTGCTGGTGATTGCGATGGCGATCCCGTTTGCGGTGACGGGCGTGCGCGTGAATCCGGCGGTGGGCGTGTCGAAATCAATCGGGCTGTTTTTCCTGTATTACGTGTTCGCGAATCTCGCGGCGTCGTTGGCGACGAAGCAGATCGTCGATCCGGAGTTGGCCGCGTGGCTGCCCAACATCGGCATGGGCGCGCTGGCGCTGTGGCTGTTTGCGCGCCTGCGGTGAGTGCGGCGGGCGCTGCGATCAGGCGGGCGGCGGCGTGCCGAATTTTTGCCGGACGACGAGGAAGAGGACGGCGGCGGCGATGAGGTCGCCGAGACCGATGGCGAGGCGGAGGGGCAGCGGAATGCGGGAGAGAAACACGAGGACAACGAGGCCGCCGCAGGCGAGCGCCGTGGCAAGGATGAGCATCTGACGACGAAGGCGGGCGCGTTTATCGGGCGGGAGCGTAGGCATCGGGATTTTGCGCGAATTTCGGAAAGTCGAGTCGCAGACCCCGCCTTACTTGGCGCGCGGGAGAGTGAGGCGCATCGTGGTGCCGGCGCTGCTGGTGGAGAGGAGCGTGATGTCGCCGTGATGCGAGAGGAGGATGCGTTTCGCGATGGCGAGGCCGAGGCCGGTGCCGTCGGGACGGCCGGAGAGGAACGAGTCGAAGACGCGGTCGCGGATGGACTCGGGGATGCCGGTGCCGGTGTCGGCGATGTCGAGAACGGCGTGGTGGACGCCCGGGCGATCTTCGGTGGCGGCGCGGAGCGTGATGGTGCCGCCCTCGGGCATGGCCTGCGTGGCGTTGATGAGGAGATTGAGGAGGACCTGTTGAATCTGGCCCTTGTGCGCATCGACGAAGAGCGGCGCGGGCGGGCGCTCGAAGTGCAGCGAGACTTTGCTCTGGGCGAGTTTCAGGCGGACGAGGATGAGCGTGTCTTCGACGATGTCGGCGAGCGACCAGCGCGAGTGGAGGCTCGACGGGGCTTTGGCGAAACCAAGGACGCGCGTGACGATGGACTCGAGTTGGTCGAGTTTTTCGCTGATCACGCGCATGTCGGTGCGACGCGGATCGCCCTCGGGAAAATCGACGTCGAGACCGCCGTGAAGGAGTTTGAGGACGGTGAGGGGGTTGCGGATCTCGTGGGCGATTTCGGCGGCGAGCAGGCCGAGCGTCGTGAGGCGCTCGTTTTTGCGGAGGACGTCTTCGCTCTGGAAAACGCGCGCGTAGAGCCGGGCGTTTTGGAGGGCGACGGCGCCGAGGCCGGCGAGGGCGGCGCAGAGACGTTTCTCGTCGTTGTCGAAACGGTGGGGACGGTCCGTGAACACCGAGAGCACGGCGAGCACCTCGCCCTCGAACAGGAGCGGGCTGATCAGAACCGAGCGTAGCGCCGGGTCGTGCGGAATATCGCCGAGATCGAGGAACTCCGGGGATTGCACGTCGGCGAAGGAGACTTGGCGGCGGGTGTGAATCGCGACGCCGTTGAGGCAGGCGCTGATCGATTGTTCGCCAGCGGGCAACGGTGTGACCGCGGCGCTGGTGAGCGAAACGCAGCGCACGGTGCGGGTGGCGGCGTCGTGCAGGTAGAGTGCGGCGGCGCGGGCCTGCATCATATGGCGGGCTTCGCGCGTGAGAGAATCGATCAGCTCCTGTTGTTCGAATTTGGTGACGAGCGATTGGCCGGCGGTGATGAGCGATTCGAGCTGGCGGGCCTTGCCGCGCAGGTGGTGGAGGACCCAGAGGCGTTGGAGGACGCGGGCGGCTTCGGCGGCGAGGGCTTCGAGTCGGGCGAGGTCGGCAGAGGTAAATCCGGAGAGGTAATCGCTTTCGAGGTCGACGACGCCAATGACCTGGTCCCCGTCCATCAACGGCGCGGCCATCTCGCAACGGCACTTTGGCCGCACCGCGATGTAGCGAGGTTCGTGGGAGACGTCGGGCGCGAGGAGGGAACGGTGGTTGAGCACGCACCAGCCGGTGATGCCGTGGCCGAGTTTCAGATCGGCGTAGGCGACGCCGGGCGGGAGGCCGGTCTGAACTTCGGTTTGGAGGCGGCCCGTGTCGGGCGTGAGGAGCGCGATGGAGCCGGCGTCGGCGCGAAACGTGGCGACGAACAAATCGAGCATCTCGCGAAGGACAGCCTGCGGATCCTCGGCGCGCGAAGCGAACGACGCGATGCGGTAGAGCGCGGGGAGAATCGCGGGGTCATCGGATGCCGGAGGAACGGCATTGGCTGGAAACACAGGAGTGGCCACGGTGCAGAGGGATGAACGCGGGCGGCGGGGCGGTCAACTGACCGCGCAGGTGGAGGCGTGGGCGACGCGGGGGGCGCGGCGTGGGTGCAACCGACGGGGACGCGGGAGCACGGTCAGACTGACCGTGCTACTTCGTGGGCGGGGTCGCGGGCGGCGGGGCGACGGGGGCGGGGGAGATGACCTCGTTCATCGCATCGCGGAGGGCGATGAGGCGCTCCGGGCTGTCGACGGGTTCGTGGTTCGCGCTCTCTATATAGAAGGTGTCGATGGCGACGCCGCGTTCGGTGCCGATGCGCGCGAACGTGATGTCGAATGCGTGGTCGGAAATGATTTTTGCGAGGCGGTAGAGGAGACCGATTTGGTCGCGGGCCTGGATTTCGATGATCGTGCGCTGCATCGAGAGCTCGTGGTAAACCTCGACGGTGGGAGGAAACGAGCTGTGGAGCATCTCGCCGCTCGACGTGGCGAGGTAGCGGGTGGAGGCGATTTTCTTGGCCTGCGCGACGATGTCCGGGAGGAGGTCGCGGTTGGCGACAAGGGCTTCCTCGATGGTGCGGGCGAATTTTTCCTGCGCAGCGGCGCTTTGCACGACGCCACGGCCGGGTTCGACGACGTAGAACGTGTCGATGGCGATATGGTCGGTGCGCGAAATGACCTTGGAACCGAGAATGCTGAGGCCGGCGACGCTGAAGGCGCCGGCGAGTTTGTAGAAGAGGCCGGCGCGATCCCAGGTGACGACGTTGACGACGGTGAGGGAGCGGTTGAGGTCGTCTTTCCATTCGATCACGGGCTTCAGCGAGCCGACGGAATCGGCGGCGGTGATCGACTTGAAGAGGCGGTTGACCATCTGGATGTGCAGGGCGATCTCGGCGGAGTCCGTGTGGACAAAGTAGCGGTCGGGAAGGAGGCCGAAGTGCGCGTTGATCTCGTCGGCGCTGATGCCGGGGATGGTTTTCGCGATAAGTTCCTGTTGGGTCATTTTTTTCTTTTCCTGATGGCTGGCTTCGAGGGCCGCGCCAAGTTTGAGACGCTCGAGGGTGGAGCGGTAAAGGTTGGTGTGCAACGTGTCCTTGTAACTATTCCAGAGGTCGGCGGCCGTGCCGCGGGCGTCACAGAACGTGTGGACATAGAGGTAGCGCAGGCGCTCGGTGTCGCCCACCAGTTCGGCGAAGGCAGCAGAGGTCTGGGGATCATCTACATCTCGCTTCTGCCAGAAGCGTGCCATGGCCAGATGATTTTTGATCGTAAACGAGATGAGTTCGCGGCCTTCGAGGGAGACGCCGAAGCGTTCGAGGAGAGGGGCGGCGAGGCGCACGCCGCTCTCGGAATGACCCTGGATGGCCTCGGCTTTGCCGATGTCGTGGAGGAGCAGCGTGAGGTAGAGAAGGGCGGGGTCGGCGGCTTCGTGGAGAGCCGCGCGATACTTGAGCGTGATGGGCTCGGCTTCGGTAAAGATCCGGTCGAGCTCGCGGATCGCGTTCAGCGTGTGCACATCGGCCGTGTAGCGGTGATAGTATTCGTGCTGCACGAGGCACGTGAGGCCGTCGAAATCCGGGATGAAGCGGCCGAGCACGCCGAGTTCGTGCATTTTTTCGAGAGCGGGATGGACCGCGCCGACTTCAGAAAGGATGGCGCGGAAGCAGACGCTGGCGTCGTTGGAGGCGGCGACTTCGGGAGTGAGGCGCGGCAGGGAGGCGCGGATCAGTTGCGCGAGATGGAAATCGAGCGAGGCGTCGAGTTGCTGGCAGTGACGGAAGACGCGGAGGAGGCGCACGGGGTCCTCGATGAACACATCGGGATTGTCGGCGGCGAGTTCGCGGCCGCGGAGCACGAAGCCGTCGAGACGTTTGGCGCGGGTGAAGCGGGTGGCGCGGAGGCGTTCGCGGAAGGAGCCGGCGGGTTCGCCGTTGGTGGTGCGGCCGATGCTGAGAGCGAGGCGGTCTTCGACGAGTTTGGAAACGCGAAAGATCGTCTGAGCCGCGCGGTAGTAATCCTGCATGAAGTGCTCCACGCGGGGGAGCATCTCGGCCTCGGTGTAGCCGAGGTTTTGGGCGATGCGCGGTTGCAGATCGAGGCTCATGACATCCGTGGCGCGGCTGCTCATGAAGTGGAGGTCGTTGCGGACGCGCAGGAGAAAATCGTAACCGCGTCGGAAGGCGGCGAGGTCATCGGCGCGCAGGTAACTTTGCGCGGCGAGTTCGTCGATGGTGGTGATGCCGAGCTTCACGCGCGCCATCCAGACGGCGTTTTGGTAGTCGCGCAGACCGCCTACGCCGTTCTTCAGATCGGGCTCCTGGTTGAAAACGGTGTTGGCGTATTTCGCGCGCCGGCTCGTCTGGTCGTCGAGGCGGATGGCGATGTAGCCCTTGGGATCTTCGCTGATGTAGTAGCTGCGGTAGGCCTGCGAAAAGGTGTCGTAGAGTTTTGTCGAACCGGCGATGAGGCGGGCTTCGAGGAGTGCGGTCTTGGACTGAACCTCGCGCCGGGCCTCGTCGAAGGCCTCGTCGATCGTGCGGGTGGAGTGGCCGACTTTCAGGCCGCAATCCCAGAGGATGTAGAGAATTTCGTTGGTGAGGTGTTCTTGGAGAGGTTTCGCGGCGGCGGGCTTGGTCTTTGTCGGAAACAGAAACATTACGTCGATGTCACTGAGCGGGCTGAGCTCACCGCGGCCGTAACCGCCGAGTGCGACGAGCGAGACCGGGGCGGGCAGGGGACCGTTGGTCCGGGCGTAGGATTCGCAGGCGTAGTCGAAGAGGTGGGTGAGCAACGCGTCGATCAGGGCGGAGCGGCCGTGGGCGATCGCGAGACCGGTGGCGCCGGCGCCGTGGCGCGCACGCAGGGCGGCCATTTCCGTTTTCAAAAACTCTTTGCACACCGCCAAGCGCGCAGGCACGGGCACTTCTCCGGTGAAGCGGAGGCGATCGGTCGCAGGCGAAAGGAGAGTGGCGGGCATCGGTGGAGGGCGGAGTAAGCAATAACCGGCGACGAATAGGCAATCCCCCAATAATGCAGGCCGCACGCCATGCTTGCATCGTCAAGGCGCGGGCGGTTTTCTCCCCGATTCCAAACCTGCACCGACCCATGGCCGAGATCACCAAGAGCTACGAATCCCGCGACGTTGAAAAGAAGTGGTATGCCGCCTGGCAGGCCGCGCAGGCGTTTGCCGGGAAGGTCGCGCCCGACAAGGACCCCTACACGATCGTCATCCCGCCGCCGAATGTCACCGGCGTGCTGACGATGGGCCACGTGCTCAACAACACGATCCAGGACATCCTGATCCGCCGCGCGCGCCTCGAAGGCAAGTCGGCCATGTGGCTGCCGGGCACCGATCATGCGGGCATCGCCACGCAGACGGTGGTCGAGCGCCAGTTGCGCAAAGAAAAGAAGACGCGCCACGATTTCGGCCGCGAAAAGTTTTTGGAAAAGGTCTGGGAGTGGCGTCACGAGAAAGGCGGCATCATCCTCGAACAGCTCCGCCGCCTCGGCGCCTCGTGCGACTGGGATCGCACGCAGTTCACTATGGACCCGCATTATTCGAAGGCGGTGCTCGACGTGTTTGTGAAACTCTTCGACCGCGGGCACATCTACCGCGGCAAGCGCATGGTGAACTGGTGCCCGGTTTCGCAGACCGCGCTGTCCGACGAAGAGGTGATTATGAAGCCGGTCAACGGCGCGATCTACCGCGTGCGCTACGAGCGCACGGACGCGCCGGGCCTCTTCGTCGAAGTGAAGACCACGCGCCCCGAGACGATTCCGGGCGACGTCGCGATCGCCGTGCATCCCGATGATCCGCGCTACGCGGGGTGGATCGGGAAATTTGTGCGCCGCGCGCTCGGGCCCGCCGCGGAAATTCCAATCATCGCCGACGCGTCGGTCGACAAAGAGTTTGGCACCGGCGCGCTGAAAATCACGCCCGCGCACGACAAGGTCGATTTCGAGATCGGCGTGCGCCACAAGCTCCCAGTGATCGACGTGCTCGAGGCCGACGGGAAACTGAACGCCCTCGCCGGCCCGGAGCTCGCGGGCATGGATCGTTTTGCCGGCCGCAAGAAGGCCGCCGAGTTGCTCAAGGAAAGCGGTGCACTCGTCGCCGAGGAGCCCTACGCGAACAATGTCGGCTACTCCGAGCGCGCCGATGTGCCGATCGAGCCGCGGCTCACGTGGCAGTGGTGGCTGCGTTACCCGCGTATCGAAGAAGCCAAGACGGCCGTGCGCGACGGTCACATCAAGTTTTACCCGGAACGTTGGAGCAAAGTTTACCTCCACTGGCTCGAGAATATTCAGGATTGGTGCATCAGCCGTCAGCTCTGGTGGGGCCACCGCATTCCGGTCTGGTATCGCAAGGGCCTCGACAAGGAGAAGCTCACCGAAGCGGACATCAATGATCCGACCAAGGTGCATGTTTCCCTCGCCGGTCCCGCCGATCCGGAAAACTGGGTGCAGGAAGACGACGTGCTCGATACGTGGGCGTCCTCGTGGCTCTGGCCCTTCGCGACGATGGGCTGGCCCGATGAGGACAAGATGAAGGCGCAGGGCCTCGATTACTTCTACCCGACTTCGACTCTCGTGACAGGGCCGGACATTATTTTCTTCTGGGTCGCGCGCATGATCATGGCCGGCCTCGAATTTATGCGGCCCGGCGAACCGCTGGAGCGGCGCATTCCGTTCAAGCACGTTTATTTCACCGGCATCATCCGCGACCAGCAGGGCCGCAAGATGTCGAAGTCCCTCGGCAACTCGCCTGACCCACTCGACCTCATCGACACTTACGGTGCTGACGGTCTGCGCTTCGGCATCGTGTCGATCGCGCCGCAGGGGCAGGACATCCGCTTCCAGGAGGACCGCATCGAGAGCGGCAAGAATTTCTGCAACAAGCTCTGGAACGCCTGCCGCTTCCGCCAGATGAGTGGTGAGGCGGGCGACAACTCGTCGCTCTCCGCGATCCTCGCGCGCCTCGCGCCGGACAAGTTCGACGCGGACGACCACGCGATTTTACAACGGCTGCTTTCGACGACGCGCGAGGTGGACCGCTGCTTCACGGAGTTCGAATTCAGCGCGGCCGTGCAGGCGCTCTACGGCTTTTTCTGGAACGATTTTTGCGACTGGTATGTGGAAGTTTCGAAAGCGAAACTCCAGTCGGCCGACACCAAGCCGACGTGCCTCGCGATCCAGGATCTCGTGCTGCGGCAAACGCTCCTGCTGCTGCATCCGTTCATTCCGTTTATCACCGAGGAATTGTGGCACCAGCTCGGCTACGGCGCGGAGGGCAGCTTCATCGAGGATGTGCAGATCAACAACGCCTCGCAGGTCGCGAATGCGGCCGCGTTGCACGGTCTCGTGCTGGATTCCGCCGCCGCGGCCACGATTGAATCGCTCAAGGAACTCGTCTCGAAAGCGCGTGCGCTGAAGGCCGACCACAACCTCGCGAGCCGTCGCGATGTGAAATTCTTCCTCACGACCGGCGACCGCGAATGGCAGACGGTCGAGGGCAACCTCGCCAAACTCACCCGCATGTGCGGCGCCGCGAGCGTCGAGCGCCGTGACAAAGTCGACGGTGCCCCGGCCGCGGTGACGGTGCTCGGCACGCTCTACCTCGACCTCGCCAGCACGGTCGACGTTGGCGCGGAGAAAGTGCGTCTCACCAAGGAACTCGACCAACTCGCGAAACACATCGCGGGCACGGAGGCACGTCTGTCGAACGAAGCCTTCGTGAGCAAGGCCCCGCCGGCCGTGCTCGAAGGCGCGCGCAAACAACTCGCCGACCAGAAGGCGAAGCGTGCGGAGATCGAGCGATTGCTGAAGTCACTGGTGGGCTGATTGGCGTCGGTCGATTTTATCCAAGTCGCGGTCGAAATTTTCCATTCCACGGGCTTGCCCGGCGGACCGTCGTGCGCCTAGGGTCCGCGCTCCATTTCATGAAAAAAGCACTCATCACCGGTATCACGGGACAGGATGGATCGTATCTCGCCGAGCTGTTGCTCGCCAAAGGCTACGAGGTCCACGGCGTGATTCGTCGTGCCTCGACGTTCAACACCAGCCGCATCGATCACCTTTACCGCGATCCGCATGTGAACGGCGTCAAATTGCACCTGCACTACGGCGACCTCGCTGATTCGGTGCAGATGGTGAAGCTCCTCTACGAGCTCCAACCCGACGAAATCTACAACCTCGGCGCCCAGTCGCACGTGCGCGTGTCCTTCGACATTCCGGAATACACCGGTGACGTCGTGGGCCTCGGTTCGGTGCGTATCCTTGAGGCGATCCGCGAGGCGGGACTCGTGAAGAAGTGCCGGTTTTACCAAGCCTCGTCGTCGGAGATGTATGGCAAGGTGCAGGAAGTGCCGCAGACGGAAAAGACGCCGTTCTGGCCGCGTTCTCCCTACGGTTGCGCAAAAATGTATGCCTACTGGCTCACGGTTAACTATCGCGAGAGCTACAACCTCCACGCGTCGAACGGCATTCTCTTCAACCACGAGAGTCCTCGCCGCGGAGAGACGTTTGTCACGCGCAAGATCACCCGCGCGGCCACGCGCATCAAACTCGGCCTGCAAGATTCGCTCTACATGGGTAACCTTGATGCGCGCCGCGACTGGGGTTACGCCAAGGAATACGTCGAGATGATGTGGGTGATGCTGCAACAGGACCAGGCCGACGACTACGTGGTCGCGACCAACGAAACGCACACCGTGAAGGAATTCATCCAAGAGACCTTCGGGCTGCTGAATCTCGACTGGGAGAAATACGTGAAATACGACGCGCGCTACGAGCGTCCCGCCGAGGTCGAGTTGCTCATCGGTGATCCGGCGAAAGCCAAGCGCCAGCTTGGTTGGGAGCCGAAGGTGAAGTTCAAGGAACTCGTGAAGATCATGACCGAGGCCGATCTCGAACTCGCCAAACGCGAGGCCCAGATCGCGAGCTTGCCCGCGCCGTCCCGCGCGCCGTTCGCATGAAGCTCTTCATCGCAGGTCACAACGGCATGGTCGGCGGCGCGCTCGTGCGCCGGTTCTCGCGCGATGCCGGCACGACGCTCCTCCTCCGCACCCGCCGCGAGCTCGATCTCACGTCGCAGTCAGCCGTCGACGCGTTCTACGCCGCGGAAAAGCCCGACGTCGCGATTATCGCCGCGGCGAAGGTCGGAGGCATTCACGCCAACAACACTTACCCGGCGGAGTTTCTCTTCGACAATCTCGCCATCGCCGCGAACACGATCCACGCCGCTTACAAACACGGCGTGAAGCGGCTCCTGTTTCTAGGGAGTTCCTGCATTTATCCGAAGCACGCACCGCAGCCGATGCCCGAAGATTGCCTGCTCACGGGGCCGCTGGAGCCGACCAATGAGGCCTACGCCATCGCCAAAATCACCGGCCTCAAGCTCGCGCAGTCCTACCGCAAGCAATACGGCGTGATGTTCCACTCGGCGATGCCGACCAATCTCTACGGTCCCGGTGACAACTACCACCTGCAGAATTCACACGTGTTGCCGGCGCTCATCCGGAAATTTCACGAAGCGAAAGAAGCCGGCCGCGCCGAGGTGGTCGCGTGGGGCACGGGTTCGCCGAAGCGCGAGTTTCTCCACGTGGACGACCTCGCCGATGCGTGCGCGTTTCTCCTCACGCTCGAAAATCCGCCCGACTGGATCAATGTCGGCACCGGCACCGACGTGACCATTCGCGAGCTCACCGAATGCGTGGCGGCCGTGACCGGGTTCAGCGGCAAGATCGTCTGGGACTCGACCAAACCCGACGGCACGCCGCGCAAACTCATGGATGTCTCGCGCCTCTCCGGCCTCGGCTGGACGGCGAAAATCGCGCTGCGCGAAGGCGTCGAAAAAACCTACGTGAGCTTCCTCGCAGAGAAAGCGGCGGGCGCGCTGCGCGGATAATTTCCGCGCGGCATCGGACTGGGCCCCGCGAGCCTCGGCCACCGGACGCCGATACGAGGAGCGCGCCGATTTTCCCCTTGCGACTTCCGCCGCTCTTTGCGGCCATGACCGTTCGTCACCATGGTCTCCACCGAAAACTTAAACCAAATCGAATCCATCAAGAAGCGCTCGGGGCATCTATGGAGGTTTCTTTGACTGCGATCAAAAGCAGCGTGAGATCGAGGCCATGGACGCGCAAATGGGCGCGCCCGATTTTTGGAACAGCAACGAGCGTGCGCAAAAGCACATCGCCAAGCTAAACGGCCTGAAGAAAGCCGTGTTTCCCGTCGTCGCTTTCCAGAAGAAAGTCGACGACATCGCGGTGATGATGGAGCTGATGGAGGGTGAAGATGCCGCCTCCCAAGAGGCCTACGATAAGGAGCTGAAGGGCACGCTGGTCACGCTCACCACCGAGCTCGACGAGTTGGAGATCGCGTCGTTTCTCACCGGGCAGTTCGACCGCAACAACGCCATTTTCTCGATCCAAGCCGGCGCCGGTGGCACCGAGTCGAACGACTGGGCCGACATTCTTTTCCGCATGTATTCTCGTTGGGCGGAGCGGCGGAATTTCACGACCGAACTCATGGATGTGCAGCCCGGCGACACGGCGGGCATCAGCAAGGCCACGATTCTCATCAAGGGAGAGAACGCCTACGGTTACGCCAAGGCCGAGCGCGGCGTGCACCGTCTCGTGCGCATCAGTCCGTTCGATTCGAACAAGCGCCGGCACACTTCGTTCTGCGCGGTCGACGTTGTCGCGGAAATCACCGACGAAATAGTCGTCGATATTCCCGAAGGCGAAATGCGCATCGATGTTTACCGCTCGTCGGGCAAGGGCGGTCAGGGCGTCAACACGACCGACTCCGCCGTGCGCATCACGCACATTCCCTCTGGTATTGTCGTCGTCTGCCAAAACGAGCGTTCCCAGATCAAAAACAAGGCGGCGGCCCTGAACGTTCTCAAAGCCCGTCTTTACGAAAAGAAGCAGGACGAGCAGCGCGCCGAGATGGACAAGTTCTACGGCGAAAAAGGCGAAATCGGGTTCGGTGCGCAGATCCGCAGCTACGTGCTCCAGCCCTACCAGATGGTGAAGGATTTGCGCACGGGCATCAGCACGAGCGATACGCAGGGTGTGCTCGACGGCGACCTCGATCGCTTCGTGAACGCCTGGCTCCGCGCCGGGTGCCCGCGTCACCGGAACAAGGATATCCAGATGGACGAGTAAGTGGGGCGGGAAGGTCGCCGGCGATTTGCGCTCCCGAACTTTTGCTCCCTGATAGCGACTCCGCCGCCATGCCGCACCTCTCCTACGAACACATCCGCTCCACGCTCGCCGCGCAGCCGTTGTTCGAGGACAAGACGTGGCAGCTCTCGCCCGAGGCGTGGCCGTTGACGGCGGAGCAACTCGCACAACTCGAGGCTATCGGGGCAGCTTGCCTCGAATTTCACCTGGCGTTGGAGACGCTCTACCTGCGCTCGGCCGCTGGGAAAAATCTCCTGCGCAACAAACCCCTGCTGGCCCCGTGGGTCGCCGAGTATTTGGACCGCGGCAAACCGCCGGCGCTCGTCGCCCACGCGCGCGATCCGAAGAACCGCGGGGCGTTTCCCACGGTCTTGCGGCCTGATCTGCTGCTGACCGACGAAGGCTTTGTGCTCACCGAACTCGATTCGGTGCCCGGCGGGATCGGCCTCACGGCGTTTCTCAACCGACTCTACGGCGGCGGCGACGCGACGGTGGTCGGTGCGGGCGATGCGATGATCCTTAATTTCCACGCCTCGCTGGCTGCACTCCGGCCCGGCCAGCCGAACCCGCTCATCGCGCTCATCGTGAGCGACGAGGCGGCGACGTATCGCCCGGAGATGGAGTGGCTCGCGCACCAGTTGCAGTTGCTCGGCAAGCGCGTGTTTTGCCTGAAACCGGAGGATATTTTTCCGCTGGAGAACTCGCTCTTCTACGATTCGGACGGCAACCCGGAGAAGATCGACGTGCTCTACCGGTTCTTCGAACTTTTCGACCTCGAAAACATCCGCACCAAGAAATTCATTTTCGAGTCATGGGCGGCGGGCGAAGTCGCGATCGCGCCGCCGATGCGTCCGTTTCAGGAGGAGAAGCTCACACTCGCGCTGTTTCACCACCACCGCTTGCAGGATTTCTGGGCGGAGGCCTTGAGCGCGCCGGCGTTGAAACTCCTGCGCGGGTTGATCCCGCCGTCATGGATCATCGATCCGGCGCCATTGCCGCCGGGTGCCGTGCTCGACGGACCGCGGATCGGCGGACGGGCGCTTGGCGATTGGCGCGAACTCGCCGGAGCTTCGCAGAAGGAGCGCGACCTGATCATCAAGATTTCCGGTTATCACGAGACGGCGTGGGGTGCGCGCAGCGTGGTGCTCGGTAGCGATTGTTCGCGGGATGAGTGGCTGACCGGCGTCGATCACGCGATCGCGCTGGCGCCGACGAATCTCCACATTCTGCAGGCTTACAAAAAACCCCGGCGGATCGAACATCCGCTCTACGACACGCACGCGGCGACTGCTGGAGGGCTGATGTCCGCGCCGATGGCAGCGGTCACGAAGGCCGGGCGGTTGCGCCTGTGTCCGTATTATTTTGTGAGAGACGGGCGGAGCCGGCTTTCGGGGGCGCTCGCGACGTTTTGCCCGCCCGATAAGAAGATTATCCACGGCATGAACGATGCGGCGTTGCTCCCGTGTCGGGTGGTCAGGGCGGGTTAGCGCGGAAATTTTCGAATTGTTTGGGATCTTCCTGATTTAACGAGATTTGTGGCGGGTTGGTAGAAATTCCGCTTGCTTGTGAATGGGGTGATAACCCTACCTGTCGCGTGCGCTACTTCTTCACACGATTCGGCGGAATTATCCTCAACCAACGGCCACGTGCGCTGATTGCGGCTGCCGTGATGGCGGGGCTGGTCGACGTGCGACCGATGGCGGCGCAGGTCAATCTTGGGTCGGTCCGCGCGCGAGCCGAACAGGGGGATGCCGAGGCGCTCAACGTGTTGGGCAACGCGTTCTCCCAAGGGGAAGGCGTGCCGCAAGACCTGGCCGAAGCGGTGCGGCTTTACCGTCTGTCGGCGGAACGCGGACACACTCCCGCCCATTTCAATCTCGGGATGGCCTACGAGCTGGGTCGCGGCTTTGCGCCCGATTTGGCGGCGGCGTTTTCGCACTATCGCAAAGCGGCCGAGGGCGGGTTCGCCCCCGCGCAGTTCAATGTCGGCAACATGTATGCGAACGGCATTGGGGTGGTGCAGGATTTTTTTGAGGCCGCGCTCTGGTTTCGCCACGCGGCGGAGGCCGGCGTGCCCGAGGCGCAATACAATCTCGCGCTCGCCTACGAACTGGGGCGCGGTGTCACCAAAGACGAGGTCGTTGCGCAGAAATGGTATCGGGCCGCGGCAGACCGCGACTATGCGCGCGCACGCTACAATCTTGCGTTGATGCTGGAAGAGGGGCGCGGAGCGGCCGCCGATCCGGCCACTGCGGCCGATCTCTACCGCGCCGCCGCGCTGCAGAATTTCGCGCCCGCTCAAAACAACCTCGGCCTCCTGCTCGCCGAAGGGCGGGGTTTGCCGGCGAATTTGACCGAAGCCTACGCCTGGCTCTCCGTTGCGGCAGAAAACGGCGCCAAGCCCACGGGACGGGATGCCGTCGCCCAGCAGTTCACGTCTGCCCAACTTGCCGCCGCCAACCTCGCGGTGGCCAATCTCCGTGCGCACCTCGCCCAACCGAGAGTTTCGGCGCCGGCGACGATCGCGCAGGTCGCGAAGGATGCCATTCCGGCGGCGCTCCCTCCGCCGCTGTCGGCGGCCGCTGCGGGCGAACGCGATCCACAGGCGCTCTTGTCCGCCGCGCAGGCCGACCTGGCGGAGCTTCTCGTCGAGCATGCCCGCGTCCGTGGGCTGCTCCAAACGGTCACGCGGGAGAAACTGGCGGTGGAGAAGAAATTGGCCGAGGCGCCGTCGGCGCCCGCAGTCGGGGGAGACCGCGCCAAGCTTGAGACGTTGGCGGATGCACTCAACGACGCCCGGGCCGAGAACGCGCGGCTCGCAGCCTTGATCGATGCGGCGCACCGCGAGCGGGCCACGTTTGACGAACGACTCGCCGCCGCGGCGCAACTCCTCCAACGCGAACGCGAGGCTCTGCAGGCTCGCGTCGCCGCCGCCGAAGCCGCCGCAGTCAAGTCGCGTGGAAACGTGCCGCCGGCCGGCCCCGCGGACCCAGGGGCCGACGCCCTGCGCGCGCAATTCGCGCAGCTGACACGTGACCATGAGACCCTGCGCGGCCAACACCAGCAGGCACGCCAACAGCTCACCGAGTTGACCGCGCAGTTGGCCGCCGCCCGTGCTCCGGCCGCTGCTCCGGCCGTCCCCGTGCGTTCCGAAGTCGCCGCCCTCGCGACGGCTCCGGCGGGCTCCTCCTCGGCGGAAGCGAATCGCATCGCCAAGCTCATCGCCGACAACGCCCGCCTCAACGACGAGGTGCGCCGCGCGACGATCCGGCTGTCGACGATGAACCGGCAATTGCGCGGTGCGCACGAAAGCCTCGCGAAGGCCGGACTGGCCGTGCCGCTGATCGCGTCGAATCCGCAGGAGCAGGCCACCCTGGCCGACCTCACGCGCGAGGTTGACGAGCTGCGGGCGAGCCAGCGCGCGCTCGCCGAGGAAAACCGGCGGTTGGCGGCCTCCCAAACGACTGCGGCGAAAAGGTTGGAAAATGCCCGCGGTGGGGGCAGCACCGGCGAGCGCGTCGAGGGGCGTTGAGCACCCACTGCGTTGGGTTTCCCTGCGCGCGGCCGCACTCCGACGAAACGTGGGCGGGGCCGTTGCGTTTTCTTCCCGTCATCCCGCTTGCTCCCACGTGGGGTTTTGTCCTTAACGAACCCCGTGCGTAAACCTGTCGCGTCGTCCGCGAATTTTTCTCTGTCCCGCAAGCAGCGTGCTCTCCTCGCCGCGGCGTTGATGGCGCTCGGTCCGGCGCCGTGGCCGGTGCGTGCGCAGCCCGACCTGTCGGCGGTGCGGGCCCGGGCGGAGCAGGGTGACCCCGAGGCATTGAACAGTCTCGCGAACGCTTTCGCGAACGGGCAGGGTGTCGCGCAGAATTTGGCCGAGGCGATCCGGCTGTATCAACTGGCCGCGGACCGCGGGCTGGCGCCGGCGCAGTTCAACCTTGGCATGATGCACGAACTCGGCCGCGGCGTGAAGGCCGACATCGGGACCGCGTTCAAGTTTTACCTCAAAGCCGCCGAACAGGGTTTTGCGCCCGCGCAGTTCAACGTGGGCAACATGTATGCCAACGCGATCGGCGTGAAGCAGGACTATTTCGAGGCGGCGCTGTGGTTTCGGCAGGCGGCCGACCGCAACGTTCCCGAAGCGCAATACAACCTCGCGCTCGCCTACGAGATCGGCCGCGGCTTGGCGAAGGACGAGCCGTCAGCACAGAAATGGTATCGCGCCGCGGCCAACCAAGGCTACGCCCGCGCACGCTACAATCTTGCGTTGATGTTGGAAGAAGGCCGCGGCTCGGCGGCGGATCCCGCCGGTGCGGTCGAACTCTATCTCGCGGCCGCGTTGCAGAACTACGCCCCGGCGCAGAACAACCTCGGCATTCTCCTGGCCGAGGGCCGCGGCGTGGCGGCAAATCTCCCGCAGGCCTATGCGTGGCTCTCGATCGCCGTGGAAAACGGCGCGAAACCGACCGGGCGCGATATCGTCGCGCAGCAGTTTACATCCGCGCAGCTCGCCGAGGCCAATGTTGCCGTGGCCAAGCTCCGCGCCCAACTCGGCGCGCGCGATGCCGTCGCGGTGGCAGCCCCGGGTCCGGTCTTGGCGGGCGCCGCGGCGAACCGTCCCGCGGTCGCGGCACCGGCCTCGGCACCGCCGGCGGTTGAAACGGCGGAGCTCAACGCGCGTCTCGCCGCGACGACTTCGGATTTGGCGAATCTCAGCACCGAGCACGCGCGCCTCGCTGCTGCGGCGAAATCGCTTTCCCGCGAGAACGCGGCGTTGGAGCAACGCCTCGCGGCCGCCGAAGCGGCCCGCGCCGAACTCGTTGCCAAAGCCGCCGGTGCTTCCGATGCCGTCGCCAGAGCCGCCCAAGCGGACGAGGCGCGGGGGAAACTCGCGCAGGAGCTCGGCGCGCTCCAGTCCGCTTTGGCCGACACGCGGGCAACGGCCGCGCGCCTCACGGACGAAAATCAGCGCCTCAAATCCGCTCCGGCGTCGTCGGCTCCGACCGCGGTCTCCGCAGACGTCGCCGCGCTCACCGGCAAACTCGAAAAGGCCCAGGATCTCATCAACGACACCCGCGCGGAAAACGCTCGCCTCACCGCCGCGGTCGAGACGGCGCAGCGCGAGCGAGCGAACTTTGACCAACGGCTCGCCGCGTCCACGCAAGTCCTCGAGCGCGAGCGCACCGCCCTCCAGCAACGCGTGGCCACGGCCGAGGCCGCCGCCCGCGCAGCCGCCGCCAGTGCCCCGACCGGACCGGCCAAACCGGCCGTCGATCCCGCGGCGGAGGCCCTGCGCGCGCAGGTGGAAAAATTGACCCGCGACACCGCGGCGCTCCGCAGTGAGAAAGAGCAGGCGCAGGCGCAGGTCGCGGATTTGGCCGCAAAGCTCAAGGCGGCCCAGGCCGCCGCGGCCACAGCGCCGGCCGCCACGGTCGCGGCGGGCGTGGCGCAGGCGCAGCCCGGTGACGATAACCGCGTGGCGAAACTGATTGCCGACAATGCCCGCCTGAACGACGAGGTGCGCCGTTCGACGATCCAACTCTCGACGCTCAACCGCCAATTGCGCGTGGCGCAGGAAAAGTTGGGTAAACCCGGTGAGCCCGCCGCTACTCCCGCGACCGGTGCGGAGGCGGGCAAGTTGGCCGAATTGTCGCGGCAACTGACGGAATTGCAGGCGACCAACCAAAAACTCGCCGACGAAAACCGCCGCCTTGCCGCGGTCACGGTCCCGGCCGTGCCGGCAGCCGATACGACGCGGCTCACCGCTGATCTTGCAAAGGCTGAACAGGAACTGAATGCGCTGCGGGCCGCGGCAGCCCGCGCCCAGGAAAACGCCACGGCCGCGACCGGCGCGCGCGACAGTCTCGCTGCGGAAAAAGCGGAGCTGGAGAAACGGCTGGCGGCGGCACTCGCTGCAGCGACGCCGAAAACTGATCCCGCCGAACTCGCGACGCTGCGGAGCGCCGTCGATCGCACCCAGGCTGAGTTGGCCGAGGCGCGTCGCTTGGCCGAGGAAACCCAGCGTCAATTGGCCGCCGCGCAATCTGCGGGTGCGGCGCAGACTAGCCAGCTGACGGCCGAATTGGAGAAGGCCAAACTGGCCCTCGCCGCCGCCGTGGCCGCACCGCGCACCGATCCGGCGCAGCTCACGACTCTGCAACAAGACCTCGCCGCCGCGCAACAGACGCTGGCCGCCGAACGCGCCGCGCAGAGCCAACTTCAGGCGCGCCTCGACGAGGCGACGCGCACGCTCGCGCAACGCGGCGAGGCCGACCGCGAACTGGTTGCGGCGCGGGCCCAATTGGCCGAGGTGCAGACCAAGCTCACTGCCGCCGAGAGTGCGCAGGCCGAGGTGAAAAAATTGCAGGAAGCGCTCGCAGCGGCAATGGAGGCAACGCGGAAAGCGGAACAGACAAGCGCTGCGGCAGAGCAGCGCGTGGCGACCTTTGCAGGACAGAGCAACGAACTCGCGCAGTTGAAAGCGGCGCTCGCCGCGGCTCAAAAGACGCAGGCGGAAGAACGTGCGGCGCAGGCGACGCTGCAGACGCGCCTCGACGAGGCGACGCGTTCGCTCGGGCAACGCGGCGAAGCCGACCGTGAACTCGTCGCGACGCGCACCCGCTTGGCCGAGATGCAGACCAAGCTCACGGCTGCCGAGAACGCGCAGAGTGAAGTGGCGAAATTGAAAGAAGCCCTTGCCGCCGCGACGGACGCGACGCGCAAGGCCGAGCAAGCGAAGAGTGCCGCTGAGCAACGGGTGGCGGCAGCGGCCGGGCAGAGCAGCGAGCTTACCCAGTTGAAAGCGGAGCTCGCCGCGGCGCAGAAAACCCAGACCGAAGAACGCGCGGCGCAGGCGGCGTTGCAGGCTCGCCTCGACGAATCGATGCGTTCGCTGGCACAACGCGGCGAAGCCGACCGTGAACACGTCGCGACGCGCGCTCGTTTGGCCGAGATGCAGACCAAGCTCGCGGCCGCCGAGAACGCGCAGAGTGAAGTGGCGAAATTGAAGGAGACCCTTGCCGCAGCGACGGACGCGACGCGCAAGGCCGAGCAAGCGAAGAGTGCCGCCGAGCAGCGGGTGGCGGCAGCGGCCGGGCAGAGCAGCGAGCTTACCCAGTTGAAAGCGGAGCTCGCCGCGGCGCAAAAAACGCAGACGGAAGAACGCGCGGCGCAGGCGGCGTTGCAGACGCGCCTCGACGACGCGACGCGTTCGCTCACCCAACACGGCGAAGCCGATCGTGAACTGGTCGCAACGCGGGCCCGCTTGGCGGACATGCAGGCGAAACTTTCTGCGGGCGAGCAGGCCCAGTCCGAAGCAGCCAAATTGAAAGCCGCGCTTGCGGCCGCCAACGAGGCAACCCGCAAGGCAGAGGTAAACGGAGTCTCGCTTGCACAGCGCATCGAAGCGCTCGCCGCCCAAGGTGCCGAGCTCACCGAACTCAAATCCACCCTGGCGGCCGCACAAAAGGCGCACGCGGAGGAGCGCGAAGCCAAAGGGCAATTGCAGGCGCGCCTCGACGAGGCGAGTCGTTCGCTGGCTTCACGCGGCGACGCCGAGCGCGATCTTTCCGCGGCCCGGGCGCAGTTGGCGGACTTGCAGACGAAGCTCTCGGCTGCACAGGCGTCTCGCACTGGCGATCAGGAAACGCTCACTGCGTTGCGCGCCCAGTTGGACGACGCCACCCGTTTGGCCGGTCAACGGGAACAGGCGACGCGCGAACTCGCGGCGGTGCGCACGCAGTTGACGGAGGCAACCGCCAAACTCACGGCGGCGCAGCAGGCGCAGTCGGCGGGCCAGGAAGCAATCGGCCAGCTGGCGGCGCTGACCACGCGTTTCGAAGCGCTGACGGCAGAGCGCGACCGCCTTGCGGCGGCGCAACGCACGCGCACGAACGACAAGGAGACTTTGGAGAAGCTCAACGCGCAGTTCGACAATGCGAGCCGCACGATCGTCGAACTCACGCAGAAGAACGACAGCCTTCAGAAGGATCTCGAAGTTTCGAAACAAAGCGTGGCCGCGGCACTGGCCGCGCAGGCTGCCGCGATCAAGTCGGCGCCGACGGATGCGATGCGGTTGGAGATGCAGACCTTGCAGGAACAGGTCTCTACCCTCGAAAACCAGCTGCAGGAAGACCGGAAAAATTCGGCCCGCGAGATGGCTTCGCTCGCGACGCAGCTGCAGCGGGCCCGCGAGGCGAGCAAGTCGCTCGCGGAGGCCAATCGGTCGTTGTTGGACACGAAGAGCGCCGAGGAAGCCTCTTCGAAGGCCGAGTTGGACCAAGTTGCCGTCCGACTCAAGACCGCGAACGAAGCCGCCGAAAAACTGCGCACCGAACAGGCGCGTTTGCTCGCCCTGAACGAACAGCTTGCTGCCGAAAAAACGGCCGCCGAACGTGCCGTTGCCGATGCCCGCAAGGCGGCCGTCGGTCCGGCGCAGGAGCGCGACAGCCTGCGCTCCCAGGTGGAAGATATGTTTACGAAACTGTCTGCGGCGGAGCGGCAGTTGACGCAGTTCAAACAATCGGCCGATACAGCCCGCGCGGAATCGGAAAAAGCGCGGACGGAGTTTGCCGCGCTGCAGGCGAAATACGCGGAGGCCTCAAAGGCGTCGGAGCAGCAAGGTTCGAGCGTCGCGGAACTCACGGGGCTCAACGAGAAGCTCGCGGCTGACAAGACGGCGCTGGAGAAACAATTCGCACAATCGCGCACGCAGGCCGAGCAGGCCCGCGCCGAACTGGCGGAGTTGCGCACGCGGCTGACCGCCGGCGATCAGGCACTCGAGCGACAGGTCGCGGCGGCGAATTCCGCGGCAGCGGCGGGCGAAAAACTTCAGTCGCAGATCAAGGATTTGACGGCGCAGTTGGCTGCGGTGCGCGACGAGAACGTCCGCCTCGGCGGCGTCGGCGAAGCGGCCGTGGTGTTGCGCAATGAACTCGCCGCGGTGAAGACGAAGCTCGCCGAAGTCAGCAAGGCGGCGGAGACGCACAGCGGAAGCGTGGCCGAACTCACGGGGCTCAACGAAAAACTGGCGCTCGACAAAGCGGCGCTCGAAAAACAATTGGCCCAGGCCCGCGGCACGTCCGAACAGACGCGCGGTGAGCTGGCCGAGCTGAGGTCGCGGGTGGCGGCGGGCGATCAGGCCCTGCTGCGGCAAGTCGCGGCGTTCAACGAGGCGGCGCTTTCCGGCGAGAAATTGCAGGCGCAGATCAAGGATCTGGGCGCGCAGGTCACGTCGCTGCGGGCTGAAAATGCGCAGCTCGGGTCGGTAGGCGCCGCCGCCGAGGCGTTGCGCAACGAGCTGGCGGGCGTGAAGGCGAAGCTCGCCGAAGTCAGCAAGGCGGCGGAGACGCACAGCGGCAGCGTGGCCGAGCTCACGGGGCTCAACGAAAAACTGGCGCTCGACAAAGCGGCGCTCGAAAAACAATTGGCGCAGGCCCGCGGCACGTCCGAACAGACGCGCGGCGAGCTGGCCGAGCTGAGATCGCGGGTGGCGGCGGGCGATCAGGCGCTGCAGCGACAGGTCGCGGCGTTTAACGAGGCGGCGCTCTCGGGCGAAAAATTGCAGGCGCAGATCAAGGACTTGAGCGCGCAGGTCACCTCGTTGCGGTCGGAAAATTCCCAGCT